>JALZDC010000166.1 GCA_030862755.1 Actinomycetota bacterium | reverse complement strand
GTGTCGGCCCGAGCCCACCGGTCACGATCACGACGTCGGAGCGGGAAGAGGCCAGCCGCATGGCTTCGACGATCCGCTCGAGGTTGTCCCCCACGGTCTGGTGGCGCAGGACATCCACGCCGATGGCGGCGAGCGATTCCGACATCCACCGGCCGTTGGTGTTCGCGATCTGACCGAGGAGCAGCTCGGTTCCGACGGCGACAATCTCCGCCCTCACCCCGTCTCCGTGCGGTGGCGCTCCGTGAAGAGGTACTCGAGCCCACTGGTCACGGTCAGGACCACCGCAACCACGACGACCGTCAGGACGAGCGGATCGACCCCCGACGGCAACGGGGCGATCGACAGCCCTACCGCCGAGATCTGGCCGAGCGTCTTGGCTTTGCCCGCACGTGAGGCCGGCATCGACACGCCTCGCTGATCCAAGCGCCAGCGGAGCAGCGAGACGGCAACTTCTCGCAGGACGATCACGGCCGTCGCCCACCAGGGGAAATCCTCATGGATCGTGAGCGCGACGGCGGGCACGATGACGAACAGCTTGTCCGACAACGGATCGAGCCACGCGCCCACGGAAGTCGTCTTCGAGTGACGCCTGGCGAGGTAGCCGTCCGCCAGGTCCGAGAGGGCGCCGACGGCGAACACGAGGAGCGCGAGCCATCTCGTCTCGGCCCTGTCCGCGCCGAGCAGCCCCACGACGATCGGGATCAGGACGATGCGTCCGATGGAGAGGACGTTCGGCCAGCCCAGCCCGAGGGGTCTCACCCGTTCGACGATGACTCCCCTCCGTCCCCCAGGTGGAAGCGATAGGTGACCGGGGATCCAGAGATGCCCTTGGTCACGTCCGTCCCGTTGAGGCTGACCTTCACGAGGCCCGCGTCCGCCGCGGTGAACTCCAGGCTCTCCAGGGCCACCAGGGTGATCGTCTCCCCGGGCCTCAGCGTGAACGACTCCGGGGCGCCGTCCGCGACGGACTCCAGCCCGACGTCGCTCCGAGCCACCACCACGACCCTGATCGTGGGGTCGGTCGGAGCCGGTGACAGGGTGTCCGCCGGGATCTCGGCCGTCGGCGGGGCCGCCTCGCCTCGTGACAGGAGACCGAACGCGAGCAGGATCACCAGGATCGATGTCGCCGCGGCCAGGAGGAACCGCTGGTTATCCCGGATGCGAGTGGCGGCGATCATCCGCTCGACCGGGCCGAGCTTGCCTGGCGGTGGCATCGGCTCGACGTCCTCGGCCGTGCTGGCGTAGGCCCTGGCCACCTTGTTCGCATCGAGCCCGAGGTAGCTCGCGTACGTGCGGAGGGAGGCTCGCACATAGACCTCGCCCGGGAGGACGTCGAATTCCTCTCGTTCGAGCGCGTCGAGCTGGTCGACCCGGAGCCTGGTGTCGCGCGCCGCCTCGTCGAGAGAGAGTTCTCGCACCTCGCGAGCACGCCGCAGGGCCGAGCCGACCCCAGTCCGGGGATCCGTCACTGAGCCGGCCATGAGAGCGCAAGGATAGCCGTCACCGGGCGAAGCGCAGATCCTCCGACCGGCCCGTGCGTCGCGCCTCCCAGCTCACGTCGAGGACCGGCGCGAGCGGCCTAGGTCCATCGGCTGTGAGGGAATCGGCCGTCCGTCGGGTGGAGCCGCCTGAACGGGGGACTACAGTTACCCGCGCAGGGAGGGAATCGATGGCACCGAGCACGCCCCACGACCCCAAGGACGAGTCGCCGCTGGCCACGGTGCGCGACATCCTGCCCTCGGCGCACCTGCTGTCGCACGGTCCCGTTCGCTACCTGCTCGTCGCCGGCGAACGAGACGACGGCCAGTGGGGGTCGATCGGTGCCTTCTGGCGCGCGATCGAAGGGGGCAGGGGTGGGTTCCTGGTCAGCCCCGACGCGATCTGGGGCGGCAGCGAGATGGTCCGATCCTTCCGGAGCGCGCAGGCGAGAGGCTGGACGGTCGAAAGGATCTACGCGTACTGGCAGGCGAATGTAGGCGTGGCCGGGAAGCTCATGATCGATCCCCAGCAGCATGCGGACACCCTGTTCCAGGTCGCGCGTCGCGTCGGCGCGATCTGACCGTCGCCTAGGCGGAGCGGCGCTCCTCCCACTCCTCCCAGGTGAGGAGCACGTCGCGCGCCTTCGAGCCCTGGGACGGCCCGACTAGCCCTCGCTCCTCCAGCAGGTCCATGATCCTGCCTGCCCGCGCGAACCCCACCTTGAGCTTCCGCTGCAGCATCGAGGTCGACCCGAGCTGGGACCGGATCACGAGTTCGGCCGCCTGTTCCAGCAGATCGTCGTCGTCCCCGAGCCCGTGTTCTCCGACACCCTCGCCCGGCGGGAGCGCCAACCCCTCGACCGTGTTCTCGTAGACGACCTGACGCTGGGCCCGGATGAAGTCGCAGATCGCCCGAACCTCGCCTTCCGTCACCCACGCGCCCTGGATGCGCACCGGCTTCGAGATGTTCGACGGTGCGAACAGCATGTCCCCGTGCCCCACGAGCTTCTCCGCGCCGTTCATGTCGAGGATCACGCGCGAGTCCGCTTGCGACGAGGTCATCAGTGCGATGCGCGAGGGTATGTTCGCCTTGATCAGCCCGGTCACGACATCGACGGACGGACGCTGCGTCGCAACGACGAGGTGGATCCCGACGGCGCGCGCCATCTGCGCCACTCGGCAGATCGCGTCCTCCACGTCGCGTGGCGCCACCATCATCAGGTCCGCCAGCTCGTCGATCACGACGACGATGAAGGGCATGTGCTCGAGCTTCTCCTCAAGCCCCAGCGGAACCCGGAGGGTCCCGTTCCGCAAACCCTCCTCGAAGGAATCGATGTCGCGGACGCCGACCGTGGCGAGCAGCTCGTATCGCATCTCCATCTCGCGGACGATCCACTGGAGCGCCTCGGCGGCGCGCTTCGGATGCACGATCACCGGGGACAGCAGGTGCGGCACGTCGCCGAAGTGACTGAGCTCCACGCGCTTCGGGTCCACCAGCACAAGCCGGACGTCCTCGGGGGTGGTCCTCGCGAGCAGGGACGTGATGAACGAGTTCACGAGCGACGACTTGCCGGCACCGGTCGCTCCTGCGATCAGCAGATGGGGCATCTCTGCGAGGTTCACCATGCGCGCCCGACCATGCACGTCCTTCCCCAGCGCCACCTCCAGGGGATGGGTGGCCTGCCTCGCCGCAGGGGAACGCAGGACGTCCCCGACCATCACGAAATCCCTGTGCGTGTTCGGGACCTCGATCCCGATCGCCGACTTGCCGGGGATCGGCGCCTGGATCCGGACGTCGGGCGTCGCAAGCGCGTAGGAGATGTCGCTGGACAGCCCCACGACCTTGTTCACCTTGGTGCCGGATGCCACGGCGACTTCGTACATCGTGACGGTGGGACCTCGGTGGGCGCCCACGACACGGGCGTCGACGCCGAACGTCTGGAGCGTCCGTTCGAGGGCGGCCAGCGTGTCCCGCTCGGCGCGCGCGTCCGCGTTCGAGGGAGGGGCCGTTCGAAGCAGATCCAGCGGGGGAAGCTGGTATGGGCCGTTGGGAGTCGTCACCGTTCGGGCGTGGGAGGCCTTTGCCGCGGGGAACCCGGGCTCCCTGGCGAATCCGGGCTCCCCCTCGACGGCCGGGATCGTCTCCGTGGGCGTTTGGTCTTCGGCCTCGGGAAGTCGGACCACATCCTCGCTCAGGCCGAAAGCCTCGCGAAGCGACCACCGACGACGCGGCCTCGCCCGCTTCGTCTCACGTGCCTTCGCGGAGACCGGATCCCGCTGGTCGCGTTCCTCGCGGAAGGTGTCGATCTTCTCCTTGATCGCCGCGAAAGGGGTGCCGGTGAAGATCAGCAACCCGAGGCTCGCGAGGCCCGCGCACACGATCGCGGCCCCGATCGCGGAGATGACGCGAGCCAGTGGCCACGCCGCCAGGGCCCCCACCACACCTCCGGCGTCTCCGAGAACGCCCTCGCCCTCAGCGAAGCTCGGGTTCCCGGCGAACAACGACATCAGACCCAAGACACCTGCGACGAGCGCTACGAACCCGATGAACATCCGGACGCGATCCTCTCGGTCCGTGTCCCGCAGGAGGACGAGCCCCCACCAGGCACCGAACACGGGGGATCCGTAGGCCCCGACGCCGAAGGCACCTCGGATCAGCCAGGCGATCCCCCGACCGACGGGGCCGCCGGCCTCGATCCACACGGACAGCACCGCCAGGAGGGCCAGCACGATGAGTCCGATGCCGAGGGCGTCACGCGCCCACGGCGACAACACCGTCCGGACGGACGCCTTCGACGGCTTCCTCTTCTTCCTGGCGGTTGCCTTCTTCGCGGGACGCGAACGCGACCCGCTGCTCCCGGACCTCCGGGAGGGGGAAGTCTTCGTACCCATGTTCTGACAAGCATGACGGCTGAGTCGGTGGCTTCAAGGACCCCTCGGCCCGCCGAGCGGCCAGGGCCAACACGGCGGATCGCGCACATATCCTGGGGCCGTCTCGGACGGGGGGACTCGATGCTGATGGAAGTGACGTGCCGGTGCGGGTGACAGTGCCGCGGCACGGAGAACGAGGTCATCGAGCAGGTGCAGGCCCACGGGCGGTCGGCACACGGGGTGGAGACGACCCCGGATGAGATCGAGGCGATCTGGCGCCCGGCCGCAGACGACACCGCCTCAGGCGTCCGACGCGTGGCTGAGCCTGGCGAGCCGGAGCGTCCCGATCCACGGCACGAGCCGAGGCAGGGCGATAGGAGCCGATCGTAGAGCTCGGTCCTCCGATCTCCGACGTGTCGTGGTCGCCTGACCCTCCCTCCAGTCGCTCGAGGTGCTGATCGTCGCCCTGGAGGGCGACACACCCTCTGGCTGAAGCCCGTGCACGCCGACTCGCTCCGGGTCGGTCTCTCCGCATCGGCGAAGCCCGGCGACGTCGTGCTCGAGACGTTGGGTTGCTATGACCTCGTCCCCGCGTCGCTCGGACTGACCTCGCAAGGGTGAGGCCGCCGCGCCTCCCAGCACGATCGTCGTGGCTCGGTGTTCGAGAATGCCTTCCGATCACCCCGCGTGGCTGTTCCGCGACGATGCCGTGATCGCCGAGGCTCTCCCAGCATGGAACGATGTCCTCGACCGATACCCGCCGGAGCCCTTCCGCACGCTCGCGTGACCCACCGGCCCGGCCTCAGACCTCCATGATCACCGGCAGGATCACCGGTTTCCGCTGCGTGACCTCGTTGAAGTACCTGGCGAGGGCTCGTCGAACGTTCTGCTGGAGCGCCGACGGGTCGGTCACGTTGGCCGAGGCCGACTCCTTCACCGCCTGGATCACCCGCTCCCGGCCCTCCTCGAGGATGTCGGCCGAAGTCTCCTCGTGCACGAATCCGCGGTTCACGACGTCCGGGCCGGCCACCAGCTCGCCCGTCTGTGAGTCGACGATGAGGACGACCACGACCACACCGTCCCCCGCGAGCTTGCGGCGGTCCCTCAGCACCTCGCCGCCGACGTCACCGATCCCCAGACCGTCCACGAAGGTCATCCCCGCCTGGATACGTTCGAGTTGCTTCAAGTCCTCTCCGACCTCGACCACGTCGCCGTCCTCGCAGACGAGCGTTCGCTCGGGCGGGATGCCGACCTCGTGGGCTAGACGGGCGTGATGCTGGAGGTGACGTCGCTCGCCGTGGACGGGGATGAACCAGCGGGGTCTTACGAGCGAGAGCATCAGCCTGAGCTCCTCCTGAGCCGCGTGGCCCGAGGCATGGACGGGGTCCGACGGCATATGGAAGACGTCGGCCCCCGTCCGGTAGAGGGCGTCGACCACACGGTGGATCGCGGGCTCGTTCCCAGGGATCAAGGAGGACGACAGGACCACCGTCTCGCCCGGGCCGATGTCGACCCATCTGTGCTGGCGCTGCGCCATGAGCGAGAGCGCCGAGTAGGGCTCCCCCTGGGAACCGGTGCAGATCACGACGACGCGGCCCGGATCGAGCCGATCGATCTCCGCGATGTCGACGACGTCCTGGTCGGCCACGTGGAGGTGACCGAGTCGCCTCGCGGCGTCGACGGACCTGAACATCGACCTCCCGAGGAACGACACCACCCGCTCGTTCGCACGCGCGGCGTTCACGATCTGCTGCACGCGATGGATGTGGCTCGAGAAGCAGGCCGAGACCACGAGGCCGGGAGCCCCCTCGATGATGTCGTGCAGCACGGGCCCGACGGTTCGTTCGCTGACCGAGTAGCCCGGTTCCTCTGCGTTGGTCGAATCGGAGAGCAGGAGATGCACGCCCTTGCCGCGTCCCGCCTCCTCGGCGAGCCCGTGGAGGTCGGTCGCCCTCCCGTCCAGCGGAGTCTGATCGATCTTGAAATCGCCGGTATGAAGGATCGACCCGAACGGGGTGTCGACCACGACCGCCATCCCGTCGGGGATCGAGTGCGTGACCCGGAGGAAACGCATCGTGAAGGGCCCGGCGGTCGCCTGCTCGCCCGGCGTCACCATCATCAGATCGGCCAGGTGGGCGACCTCGTGCTCGTCGAGCTTGCTCTCCAGCAGCGCGAGCGTGAAGGCCGTGCCGTAGACCTCCAGGCGGCGATCCAGGTCGCGCAGCAGGTAGGGCAGCGCCCCGATGTGGTCCTCGTGCCCGTGGGTGAGGACGACGGCCTGTATCCGGTCGGCTTGCTTGCGAACGAAGTCGAAGTCGGGAAGGACGAGATCGATGCCCGGCATGTCGCCGTGCGGGAAGGACAGGCCGACGTCGATGATCAGGATCCGGCCGTCCAGCTCGAGGCAGGCCATGTTCCGGCCCACCTCGCCCACCCCGCCGAGGAAGACGAGTCGCGCGGAGGTTCTAGAGGAGACCGGCATCCTCCAGTGCTTTGCGGACCCGATCGCGCTCGTCCGCGGTAACGGGCACCAGCGGGAGTCGGGGCGGGCCCGCCGGCCGTCCCAGCATGTCGAGGGCGGCCTTCACGGGGATCGGATTCGACGTGACGAACAGGGCATTGAACAGCGGCGACAGGTCCTCGTGCAGCTTGCGGGCCGCCGGGACGTCCCCGGTCTCGATCAGGTCGATCATCTGCCGGATCTGAGGACCGACGAGGTGAGACGCGACGCTCACGACCCCCACCGCGCCCAGGCAGACGTATCCGAAGGTCGCCCAGTCGTCGCCCGAGTAGATCTCGAATCCTTCGGGGGCTTCGGAGATCAGGTTGGAGATGGCCTTGAAATCGCCCGTGGAATCCTTCACGGCGACGACGTTGGGCTTCTCCGCGATCTGAAGCATCGTTTCGTGCTCGATCCGTGTCCCCGTTCGGCTCGGGATGTTGTAAACGATGATCGGGAGCTCGGTGGCCTCGGCGATGTGCTCGAAGTGCGCGACGAGGCCGCGCTGCGGAGGCTTGTTGTAGTAGGGCGTGACGACCACGATCCCGTCCGCGCCCGCGTCCTCCGCCGCCTGGGTCAGCTCCAGGGTCTCGGCAGTCGAATACGTCCCGGTCCCGCAGATGAGCTTGCCCTTGCCTCGGATCGCCTGGCCGACGGCACGGAACAGATCGGCCTTCTCCTTGTGGGAGAGCGTCGGTGACTCACCGGTCGAGCCAACGACGAAGATCGAGTCGGAGCCGCTGTCGGTAAGCCAGGAGGCGAGCTCCTGGGCGCCGTCGAGGTCGACCCCGTGGTCCGGCCGGAACGGGGTGACCATCGCGGTGACGACCGATCCGAATCTTCCGGCCACGTGATACCACCTCTCCTTGCTTCCTCTCGAGCCGCCGGTGAGCCGGCGGCGACGCCCTATGCTAGCTCCCCATGCCGCGCATCTACACGAAGACCGGCGATGACGGGACCACAGGCTTGCTATACGGAGGGAGGGTCCCGAAGGACGACGCGGCGACCGAGGCATACGGGACGACGGATGAGGCCGTCGCGGCGCTCGGAATCGCCCGCGCTTCGGCGAACCCGCGACTGGCCGAGGAGATCCTTGCCCTGCAACGAGAGCTCTTCGTAGTTGGCGCGGACCTGGCGACCAATCCGGCGGAGCGGGCGAAGCTGGCGCCCGGTGTGTCGCTCGTGACGGCCGAGATGACCGAACGGTTGGAGCGGCGGATCGACGAGCTGGTTGCGGAGCGGGCGCTACCTCAGGCGTTCATCGTGCCGGGCGCCAACGAGGGAAGCGCGGCGTTGGACCTCGCGCGGAGCGTGATCCGGCGAGCGGAGCGCAACGTCGTCACGATGGAACACGAGGGACGCGACGTGAACCCCGAGGTCCGGCGGTACCTCAACCGGTTGAGCGACCTGGTGTTCGTCC
>JALZDC010000159.1 GCA_030862755.1 Actinomycetota bacterium | reverse complement strand
GGCAGGAGCTCCTCGTAACGCCACAGAGAGGCGGGCCCGGCCTCGACCTGCTTGCGGAAATCCGTCCCGTCGATCGCGTCCAGGTCGTAGGAGGGCTCCAGCGGGCCGAAGCACTCCTGGCAGATCGTGAGCGGCTCGACGTTGTAGCGCTCGCCGCAGATCCGGCACTGCAACGCCGCAGGGCTCGTGATGGTCTTCGTCACGTCGCGATCACCATCGCGCGGCCTTCATGTCGCGATCACCATCGCGCGACCTCAAGAGGTTATCGCTCCGTGGTCGGCGCCACCCACGAGCTTCGCGTACTTCGCGAGAGCGCCCGTCGTGTAGCGCGGCGCAGGAGCCGTCCACCCGTCGCGGCGGCCGGCGAGCGTCGCGTCGTCCACCAGGAGATCGATCGACCGCGCGTCCGCGTCGATCCGGATCCGATCCCCTTCCTGGACCAAGGCGATCGGCCCGCCGACGAACGCCTCCGGCGCGATATGACCGACGCTGTATCCCTTCGTCGCGCCGGAGAACCGGCCGTCGGTGATCAACGCGACGTCCTTCCCGAGGCCGGCGCCGGCGACGGCCGCGGTCACGGCCAGCATCTCGGGCATACCGGGCGAGCCCTTCGGGCCTTCGTACCGGATCACGATCACGTCGCCGCCGACTATCGCGCCCGACGTCACGGCGGCGAACGCGTCCTGCTCGGAGTCGAAAGGACGGGCGATGCCTTCGAAGATGAGGCCCTCGGCGCCGGCGGCCTTCACGACGGCACCGTCGGGGGCGAGGTTGCCCCGGAGGATCGCGATCCCGCCCCACGGGTGGATCGCTTCCGCGACCGGATGGACGATGTCTCCGTCGGGCTCCAGCGGAGCCAGCTCGGCTAGATTCTCCGCCTGCGTTTTCCCCGTGACCGTCATGCAGTCCCCGTGGAGAAGGCCGGCGTCGAGCAGCTCCCTCATCACCACCGGCACCCCGCCTACCCGGTCGAGGTCGCTCATGACGAACCTGCCCACAGGCCGGACGTCGACGAGGTGGGGCGTCGCGCGTGAGACGTGGTCGAAGTCGTCGAGCTCGAGGTCGACCCCGGCTTCGCGGGCGATCGCGAGCAGGTGCAGCACCGCGTTAGTGGAACCGGCCAGCGCCATGACGACCGTGATCGCGTTCTCGAACGCCTCCTTCGTGAGGATCTCCCTCGGGAGGGGCCCGCCGGCGGCGACCAGCTCGGCGGCCCGGATGCCGCTCTCGCGCGCGAACACCTCCCGGCGATAGTCCACTGCGGGCGGGGACGCGGCCCCAGGGAGCGAGAGCCCGATCGCCTCGCCCACGGCGGCCATCGTGTTCGCGGTGTACATCCCGGCGCACGAGCCGGTGGTGGGACACGCGCCGCGTTCGATCCCGAGCAGCTCGGCGTCGCCGATCGTGCCCTTGGCGTGAGCCCCCACGGCCTCGAACACGTCCTGGATCGTGATGTCCCTATCCCGGTAGGTGCCGGGGAGGATCGTGCCGCCGTAGAGGTAGACCGACGGCAGGTTCAGCCTGGCTATCGCCATCATCATCCCCGGCTCGGACTTGTCGCAGCCGGCGATCCCAACGAGCGCGTCGAAGCGCTCGGCATGCATCACGAGCTCGACCGAGTCGGCGATCAGGTCGCGGCTCATCAGCGAGGCCTTCATGCCCTCGTGGCCCATCGCGATCCCGTCGGAGATGGCTATCGTGCCGAACTCGAGGGGAACCGAGCCCCCCTGGCGGACACCTTCCTTCGCGAGGGCGGCGAGCTTGCCCAGGTGGTAGTTACACGGGGTCACCTCGTTCCACGAAGAGGCAACGGCGATCTGGGGCTTCGCGAAGTCGTCCTCGGAGAAACCGACCGCGCGGAGCATCGCGCGAGCGGGCGCGCGGTGGGGTCCTTCGGTGACCTCCCAGCTGCGGGGGCGATCGTGTTCGCCGGCCATGTAGGTCCCTTTCTTGGGCGACCTGCGAAGATGCGGGGCTGCAGCCTAACAAGGAGGACATGAGCCGCTCGTGCAGATGACGATCCCTCCCGACGCCGGCCGGAGCTGGTGGCTCCGCGAGGCGCTCGCCGACGACCCCGGTGAACCCGCCCTTCCCCTACGGGGCGATACGACCGCCGATGTCGTGATCCTCGGCGCCGGCTACACGGGGATGTGGACCGCGCTCCACCTCACGGAGCTCAACCCGGGGATCGACATCGTGATCCTCGAGCAAGACATCGCGGGCGGTGGCGCCAGCGGAAGGAACGGAGGCTTCGTGAATTCCTTCTGGGGCGACATCGGGTACCTCACACACGTGTTCGGAGATGCGGCCGCGATCGCGCTCTGTGAGGCCGGAGAGGAGAGCGTCCGTGCGATCGGACGCTTCTGCGACGACCACGGGATCGACGCCTGGTACCAGGGCGACGGCGAGTACGTCGTGGCCGCCTCCGACGACCAGGTGGGCCGGTGGGCGGATGGGGTCATCACGGCCGACCGGCTGGGCGTGAACGAACACTTCCAGGTCCTGTCGGCGGCCGAGATGCGCGCGCGGATCTCCTCACCGGTGTTCCGCGGAGCGCTGTTCCGCAAGGTGGGGGCGACGGTGCATCCCGCACGCCTCGCGCGCGGGATGCGCCGCGTGCTGCTCGAACGAGGCGTGCGGATCTTCGAGGACGCCACGGTCACCCGCTTCGGGGCGGGGGATCCCGCGCTGGCCGAGACCACCGGCGGCACCGTCCGGGCCGGCGCCGCCGTGGTCGCCCTGAACGCGTGGGCGTCGCACTGGAAGCGGTTCCGCCGGACGGTCGTCGTCCGGGGGTCCTACATCGTGCTCACAGAGCCCGCACCGGAGAAGCTGAAGGAGATCGGTTGGACCGACGGATCCGGCCTGGCCGACATGCGATCGGCGGTCCACTACGTGCGAACCACGCCCGACGGCAGGATCTCGTTCGGCGTCGGCGGGATCCAGCCCAACCTCGCCCGGCGGATCGGCCCACGATTCGCCTACGACGCCGAGGCGATCCGGATCGCGGTCGCGGACCTGCACCGGATGTTCCCCGGATTCGTCGGCGTGCCGCTCGAGGCCGCCTGGGGTGGCCCGATCGACGTGTCCGGCCATCACCTGCCCTCGTTCGGAACGATCGGCCGCGGCAACGTCCACTACGGGCACGGCTATACGGGCAACGGGGTAGGGCCTGCGCACCTGGGGGGTCGCATCATGGCGCACCGGATCCTGGAGAAGGCCGACCCGGTCCTCGACCTTCCGCTCGTGGACCTGGAGCCGCTGCGGTTCCCGCCGGAGCCCGTCCGCTCACCGGGGGCGCTCGTCGCCAACACGGCGATCCGCCGCAAGGACGAGGTCGAGGATGAGGGCGAGGAACCGAACCCGCTGATCGACTTCGTTGCGAAGCTTCCCCGGCGCCTCGGCTACAACCTCGGTCCGTAGAGCGGACCGCCGTCAGCCTCCGCCGTTACAGCCACTGCGATAGGGGCCGAGAACAGAGCATGAAGTCCACCCTGGGCGATGTGCCGCGCGCGTCAGTACGGCCTGAGCGCGTCCCGAAGTCTCGGATCTCGGGAGCGCCCCAACCGCGGGGGACGCTTCGGGCGGGCGATCGTCGCGACCCCCGCCGCCCTGATCGTGTTCCTCCTCGTCCAGGGACTACTTGCCGCCTACAACCTCGGCGTGGTCCGCGACCCGGTGGATCGCGGCTGGCTCGATGTCTCCAGACGGGACCCACTCTTGGACACGTTCCTCCCGTTGGTCTACGGAGGCGTGAGCTACGTGACGCTCGCCTTCGTCGGGTCGGTGATCGGCAGCTGAGGTCACCGCGTGCTGTTCGCACTCCCGGCCGGCTGGCAACCCCTCGCCTGGGCGATCCGGAGTCTCCAGGGACGACCGTTCCAACTCGCGGTTGCGGTACTGCTACCACGTCGCCGGGATCTTCGTGAACGGCTGGCGCTGAGTCCGGTCGCTACCGGCCCTCACCTCACCCGTCCGTCAAACCGAGAACGGCTCGTAGCCGGGCGCCGTGAGGGGCCAGGCGTGCGCGCGCTCCCACGCCTCGGCGACCGCGAGCGCCGCGCCGTCCCGGAACCGCGGCGCGGTGATCTCAAGTCCGAAGGGCACCCCATCGTCCGAGATGCCGGCCGGCACGCTGATCGCGGGATGCCCGGTCACGTTCTGCGGGTCCGTGTTGAAGGATTCCGCCCCGTCGCCGGTCTCTGCGGTCTTCGGATCGATCCCGTCCGCGCGGATCCAGGCGAGGCAGTTCGTCGGCGTGAGGAGGACTGCGTCGTCGCCGAGGAGCAGATCCAGCTCCCGGACGTACTCGAAGCGACGCCGCCGGACGGCTATGTACTCGTCGAGCGGCGTCTTGCGTACGAATTCCACGACGCCACGGAACACCGGCGAGAACCGTTCGAAGTTCACCTCGCAGAAGTCCCATCCGAACCGGTGGACGTGTTCGATCGCGCACGTGACGAGCCAGTCCTCGCTCACGTTGCCGGCCCGGAAGATGGACGAGGGCTCGATCCGCTCGACCGGCACCCCCAAGTCTCGTTCGAAGGCATCCACGGCAGCTTCGAAAAGCGAGCCGACCGACGCCGGCAGCGGGCCGAAGTCGACGAGTCGCGGGGAGGCGAGAGCGCGCGACGGCATCGAGCCGTCCAGCTCAAGGGGTCGAGGGAGCGCGCTGGGGTCGCCGGCCACCGGGCCCGCCTCGAGCTCCAGGAGGAGACGGACATCCGCGACGGAGTACCCGAGTGGTCCGAACGTGGAGAGATCGATCCAATCGGGGGTCGGCTCGCGTCCGATCACGCCGTTCGTCGGCTTCAATCCCAAAAGGCCGGACCAAGCGGCCGGGATACGGATCGAGCCGCCGCCGTCGGTCGCGGTCGCGATCGGGGCCAAGCCGGCCGCCATCGCGGCTGCCGAGCCCCCCGACGAGCCCCCGGGCGAGGCCTCGACATTCCACGGGTTGCGCGTCGCTCCGTAGAGGAGGTTGTCGGTGAATCCCGCGAACGCGAACTCGGGCTGGTTCGTCTTGCCAACCACGATCGCGCCGGCGGCCTTGAGGCGTCTGGGGATCAGCCCGTCGGCGGCGGCCGCCGGCGCGTCCGCGAACACCAGCGACCCATAGGTAGAGGGAACTCCTTCGACGTCCTCCATGTCCTTGACGAGCAGCGGGATGCCGGCGAGCGGCCCGGGATCGTCCCCGGAGCCGATCCGCTGGTCCACCTCGCGCGCGTCGTCCACCGCTTGCTCTCGGATCGAGATCACCGCGTTGAGCGGAGGGTTCAGCCGCTCGATCCGCTCGAGGGACATCCGGACGAGCTCCTCGGCCGACACCTGTCGTTCCCGGACCGCCGTGGCCAGCTCCTCCAACATCCGCCGGAGCGTATCCGACGTGCGCCTCCTACACTCCGCCGGATGGATCTCCACCTCTCACGATCCGATGCGGAACTTCGACAGAAGGCCCGCGAGTTCACCGACCAGGTCCTCGTGCCGCTCGAGGACGAGTGCGAGGTCAACGACGGCCTGACACCGGAGACCGCCGCAGCTGCGAAGCAGGCAGTCCTCGACTGGGACTTCCACGCGATCAACCACGTGGAGGCGGACGGCGGCCGGGGCTACGACCTGTTCGCCCAGATGCTGATCGAGGAGCAGTGGGGCCGAGCCACCGGCGCGCTCTGGGACATCCCGTGGCGGCCGTCGATCCCGCTCGCGGCGGGGTCCGAGGAGCAGAAGGACCGGTTCCTGCGGCCCGCCTGCCGCGGCGAGCGCCGTGACGCTTACGCGATCACGGAGGAGAACGCGGGCTCCGACCCGACGATGGTGGAGACGACTGCGACACGCGAGGGGGACGCGTGGTCGATCAAGGGCGAGAAGTGGCACGTCACCTCGGGCGATGTCGCCGACTTCTTCCTCGTCCACACGCACGTCGACGGCGATCCGGCGAAGGCGACCATCTTCCTCATCGACAAGGACACGCCCGGCGTACGTCTGGTTCGGACGCCTTCGTACATGCACACCTTCGTCTTCGAGCATCCGATCTTCGCCCTGGAGAACGTTCACGTGGGCGACGACCGGATACTCGGGGAGATCGGGCAGGGCTTCGAGCTCACGAAGGACTGGTTCGTGGAGGAGCGGCTCATGATCGGCGCGCGAACCGTCGGCGCCACCACGCGCGCGCTCGAGCTCTCGCTGGACTTCGCGAAGGAGCGGCGACAGTTCGGTCAACCGATCGTCGGGTTCCAGGCGATCGAGTTCATGCTCGCCGACATGGCTGCCGAGCTCATGGCGGCGAAGTCGATGCTGTACCGGGTCTGTTGGCAGGCCGCGCGTGGCGGTGCCGGCCGCAAGGAGCTCAACGCGA
>JALZDC010000121.1 GCA_030862755.1 Actinomycetota bacterium | reverse complement strand
GATCTCGGCCGAGCAGGCCGAGATCGACCGCGTCCTCGCTACCGTGCTGTTCACCGACATCGTCGGCTCGACCGAGAAGGCGGCGTCCCTCCCCGGCGACCAGTGGAAGACGCTCCTCGAACGACATCACCAAGTGGTCCGCGCGCTCCTCGGGCGATACCGGGGGCGCGAGGTAGACACCGCAGGCGACGGGTTCTTGGCCACGTTCGACGGGCCTGCACGAGCCGTCCGGTGTGCGCAGGCGATCGTGAACGCGGTCAAGCCACTTGGCCTCGAGATCCGCGCGGGTCTGCATACCGGCGAGGCGGAGATCATCGACGACAAGGTCGGCGGCTTGGCGGTCAGCATCGGCGCTCGCGTCGGCGCCGCTGCGGGACCATCGGAGGTGCTTGTCTCCAGCACCGTCAAGGACCTCGTCGTGGGTTCGGGACTGACGTTCGAGGATCGTGGGGAGCATAGCCTCAAGGGGCTGCCGGGTCCCTGGAAGCTCTTCCGAGCCGTGAGTTGATCGGAGTGAGCGTCCCGGGGTTAGGCCCCGCCGGCGACCGCGGGGAGGATCGAGACGGTGTCTCCCTCCCCCACCTCGGTCTCGAGTGAGCCGAGGTATCGCACGTCCTCGTCGTTCAGGTAGACGTTGATGAACCGGTGGAGACCACCGTCCTCGGAGAGCACGTTCTTCGTGATCCCCGGGTACTTCGTCTCCAGGTCGCCCAGGACGTCACGGAGCGTGTCACCCTCGGCGCTCACCTTGGGTTCGCCTCCCGCGTGCTTGCGGAGGATCGTGGGCAGCTTCACCTGGACGGGCATGTCGTCGTTGCTCCTTACTGGGGTCGGGCGGGGACGCCGCAGAACTGCTCGTAGTCGATGAGCTCGGTGATCGTCGGCTCCTTACCGCACACCGGGCAATCGGCGTCCCAGCGGATCTTCACTTCCTGGAAGCTCATGTCGAGCGCGTCGTAGAGGAGCAGCCGTCCCTCGAGCGTCTCACCCTCGCCGGTGATCAGCTTGATCGCCTCCGTCGCCTGGATGGAGCCGATGACGCCGGGCAGGACACCGAACACGCCACCTTCCGCGCACGACGGGACGGTGCCGGGCGGCGGGGGCGTCGGGAAGAGGCACCGATAGCAGGGCGTCTCCTTGCCCGGCATGAACACCGTCACCTGTCCCTCGAACTGGTAGATCGAACCGTAGACGAGAGGCTTGCCCAGGAACTGCGTGGCGTCGTTCACCAGGTAGCGGACGGGGAAGTTGTCGGTGCCGTCCACGATCACGTCGTACGGCTCCATCACCTCGAACACGTTGGTCGAGAACAGCAGGGTGTCGTGTCCGACCACCTCGATCGACGGGTTGATCGCGCGAAGGTGCTCGAGCGCCGACTCCACCTTCGAACGGCCGACGTCGGCGTCCGTATGCAGGATCTGGCGCTGGAGGTTCGAGACGTCGACGGCATCGAAGTCGACGATCCCGATCTTCCCCACGCCGGCTGCGGCCAGGTACATCGCGATCGGTGACCCGAGGCCCCCGGCGCCGATCACGAGGACCCTCGAGTCGAGCAGCTTGCGCTGGCCGGCCCCGCCGACGCTCGGCAGGATGATGTGGCGAGCGTAGCGTTGGACCTGATCCTCTGTGAACCTGGGCGCATTCACGTGATCGTCAGCTCCTCTTCCTCGATCTCACCATCGCGGATGAAGAACGACCGCATGATCGGCTCGTCGCGGTCCGCGACCGAGAGCACCAGATATCGGGAGTCCGGATAGAAGGCGAGCCGTCGGTCGGTCTCCGATGGGTAGGCCTCAGAGTGGGTGTGGGAGTGGTAGATCGCCCAAAGATCCCAACCGCGATCGTCGAGCTCGTCGAAGACCTGCAATTGCTCCTTGCCGTCGAGACGGTAGGTGGCAGGACTCGCATCGGCGTTGGTCATCGAGTAGACCCTGACGGGCTCGCCCGCCTCGGCCGCGATCAGGCCGCAAGCTTCGTTGGGAAACTCGCGGAGCGCCTGCTCCACGATCTCTTTGTAGTAGACGCCGTCCAATCCAGCCATGTCCTCGTTTGGATGCCGGCGGGGCCGCGGGCGACGAACCCCTCTGCACCTGCAAATCCTACCAACGGGGTCGGATATTCCCGATACCTGACCGGGCGGCTACCCGCCAGGATGGCCGAGTCGATGACACATCCGTCGGCGATCAGGGTCATCACCCTCCCGTTCGACTCCTCCCGGTCCTGGAGCGGCGTCGCCTTGGGCTCCGGCGGCGATCCCTGCGGGCTCGGGCGAGGAGCTCACCCGACCGCGTCCAGAGCTCGCGGTCGTCGTCACGGAAGGCTTGCTCGCGGGAAGCGAACCCCTCCGCACCTGCAGGAAGTCCTATCAAACGAGGTCAGACATCCCCGTTCACCCCTGGGCTGCACGACGCCCGGATGGCCTGGGACGATACCCGCCCGGATGACGCGCGTCGCCGTCGTCGGCCACGTCGAGTGGCTCACCTTCGCCCGCGTGGATCGGGTGCCCGCCGCCGGCGCCATCGCGCACGCGACCGAGACGTGGTCGGGTGCCGGCGGCGGAGGCGGGGTGGCGGCCCAGCAGCTCGCGAAGCTCGCGGGCTCCTGCGAATTCTTCACCGCGCTCGGCGTGGACGAGATCGGCGAACGAGCGGCCGCCGAGCTCGCCGCCGCCGGGATCGCAGTGCACGCGGCGCGAAGGACGTCGCCGACACGACAGGCCGTGTGCTTGGTCGACCGAGACGGCGAGCGTACGATCACCACACTCGGACCTCGGCTGGAAGCGCGTGGCTCGGACGGGCTGCCATGGGATCGCCTCGCCGAGATCGACGCGGTCTACGCGACCGCGGGGGATGCGGACGCGCTTCGTCGTGCCCGAGCCGCCCGCGTCGTGGTGGTGTCCATCCGGCATCTCGGGACCCTGGCAGCCTCGGGGATCAGGGCCGACGCGGTAGTGGGCAGCGCGCTCGATCAGTACGAGACCTACGATCCCGAGCTGCTCGCCCACGCGCCACCGGACGTGGTCGTGCTGACCGAGGGAGCCCAAGGTGGTCGGTTCCGGACCGCGGGCGGCGAGGCCGGACGATGGCGATCGACCCCGCCGCGGGGTCCCATCTCCGACACGTACGGGAGCGGCGATTCCTTCCAGGCCGGGCTGACCTGGGCGCTCGGGGCCGGCTACGCGCTCGCGGCAGCGCTCGAGCTCGCCGCCCGGTGCGGGGCTGCGGCGATGACCGGCCGGGGGCCAGCGGGAGGACAGCTCACGGCCGCGGGCCTCTGATGCCTAGGCGAGTAGGGTCGCGGACCGGGCCCAGAGCTCCCGATCGTCGTCGCGGAACGCCTGGACGGCGGCCATGGTTGTGGGGCCGAGCGCGAGGTTCGTTCCCGGCAGGGTTCGGCGGATCTGCTCCAGCTCGCGACGCGTGAACTCGCAGGTCGAGGTGTTCGGTTCCACGTCGTACAGGGCGGCGCCGTTCAGCCCGAGGATCTTCGCCTTGAGCTCTTTCGTGAGCTTCGGGTAGCCGTACCGCTCGCGGAGCTCCTCGGAGATCTGGAACGTGCGCATCGCCTGGATCAGCGGCTGAGGCGACCCGTAGAAGAGGCAGTCCGTTCCCCAAAGAACATTGTCCTCCCCCACGTGCTTCAGCAGCTTGCCGAGGACGTGCGCTGCCTGGTCCGGATACCGCATCACGTACCACCACGTGGAGCCGATCTCCGCGTAGACGTTCTCGTTCGGCCCGATGCCGGCTCGATCCATCGAGGCGAGCAGGCGGTTCACGCCGAGGCGGGCCGTCTCCGGCGTGTACGGTCCTTCGGGCGAGCCGGCCTCGAAGCCCGAGTGGTACGCGACGAAGTTCACGTCCGGATGTCGCTTCGCAGCGGGCCCGATGTCGTCGGGTGAAGCGTTCGGCGAGCCGAGCGAGAGCCCCTTGTGGGTGCAGACGGTGGGGATACCGAGAGCCACGGCCTTCCGGATGAAGCGCTCGCCTAGGTCACCGCCGTCCCTGTCGTCGAGCCACCACACGTTGCCGTCCCCCTCGAACGCACCGGGGAAGTGCGTGAACGTCTTCCACGCGGCGACGGGATAGCGGGTGGCCGTGTGCTCCATCGCGTCGAGGGCGGCCCGCTGCGTCCCCACGTTGGGGAGGGCTTGCGCGTGGAGCAGGATCCGCTCGTCCCGGCAGAGTCCCTCGACCGTGCGGCGGGTGATGTCCATGATCTCCGGCGACTGCGGGCTGCCCTCGGGGAAGATCGGGAGCGACGACAGCACCAGCATGTTCGTGTCCGAGCGAAGGAACATCAGCTCGAGGAAGTGCTCGATCGAGTAGCACACGCGAGGGTCATCCTCGCCGCAGTCCTTCTGCGGGAAGGCCTGCCAGAAGCTCTGGCCGTTCAGGACCGGGTTCAGGTGGTACTCGAGCAGGTGGCCCTGGATGTCGAACACGAACTCCTCGCCCCCGAGCGCCTCGTAGG
>JALZDC010000129.1 GCA_030862755.1 Actinomycetota bacterium | reverse complement strand
TCTGGGGGCTTCGCTCGGACGCCGCGGCATCGCCCGGCCGGATCGCCGCCACGGCCGCGACCACCGGCTTCGCGGACGTGCGGTCCGCATTGGTCGGCGCCCGCGTGATCGCGCCCGCCTTGCGTTTCGTCCGCGACCGCCTCGACACGCGCCAAGGGCGGGAGGGCAGATCGGTCGCCCTCGCCGCCCGCACGATGCTCGGCCAAGCCGACGTGTTGTGGGAGCGGGGGCTCCTCGACTACCTCTTGCTTCGGGCCCGCAAGCCGGCCTGAGTCATCCGAGCTCGCGTCGCAGGGCCGGGAGCGGCAGCTGTCCGAGGGCGAGCAGGCGGTCGTGGAAGCCTCTGAGGTCGAAGGCTCCCCCTTGCTTCTCCTCCGTCCGTCGGCGAGCCTCCTCGATCTCGACCATCCCGACCATGTACGCCAGTGCCTGGGCCGGCAACGCGATGTACCTGTCGACCTCGACCTCCGACTCCCCGCGCGGCGAGCCGCCGGCGACCAACTTCTCGACCGCGTCATCTCGCGACCACCCGAACGCGTGGAGACCGGTGTCCGTGATCAGACGAGCGGCACGATGCGCCTGCCCCGCGAGCATCCCGAGCCGCTCCCAGTCGTCGAGGTATAGACCCATCTCATCCGCGAGCCGTTCGCTGTACAGACCCCAGCCCTCGGCGAACGACGAGCCGGCCAGGAGTCCGCCGAACCGGCGGAGCGAGGGGCGCTCGTCGAACTCCATCTCCAGCGCGATCTGGAAATGATGCCCAGGGTTCGCCTCGTGGTATGTGACGGCCGCGATCTGGTGGAGCGCCTTGCCCGGGAGGTCGTGGGTGTTGATGTAGTAGGTGCCGGGGCGTTCGCCGTCCGCCGTCGGCGGCATGTAGAAGGCGCCCGCCATGTCGGCCGCCCGGTAGGCCTCGATCTCGCGGACCCGGCAGTTTGCCTTGGGGAGCCGTCCGAACCATCGGGGAGCGATCTCCCAGCTCCGCCGCACCTGGTCCTCGACGAGCTCGACCAGTGCCTCCGCCGAGGCGGGGGTGTCCTCGCCCGACGTCTTCCGATCGGCCATCGCCTCCGCGGGGTCTCCGTAGCCGAGCCGGGCGGCGACCTCGAAGCGCTCCCCCTGGATCGCTTCCCACCGCTGGTGGCCGAGCTCGTGGACCTCCCGCGGATCGAGGGGGAGCGTGGTCCACGACTGGATCTCCGTCGCGTAGATGTCCTCGCCGCCCGGAAGGTCGGTGACGGCGTTGCTCTCCGCGGCGTGGGGGAGGTAGTCGCGGAGCACGTCGAGGAATCGGGCGAAGGCGGGGGCCAATGCCTCGTTCCACGCACCCACGATGCGTTCGCGCGCGGCCGCGTCGTCCTCGGCCGCCGCGGCCAGCGGAGGCGCCTCCTCCGCCGGCATCGCGACGATGCGTTCGACCTGCGCGACGGCGCGCTCGACGACGGTCCGGGGCGACACGACGCCGGTCGAGATCCCCTCGCGCGCGATCTCGGCACACGCCTCCAGGTACCCGGGGAAGGCGCGGAGCCGTTGCTCGTAGCGGTCCAGATGCTCGGAGGTGTCGGTCCGCTGGATGGAAGCGATGTCTCCGAGCACCACTCCGGGCCCGACGAAGTGATTGGCCACGTAGAGCCGGTCCGTCCTGTGCGCGAGAGCAGCCAGCGCCTGGGTCGCGATCGCCTCGAGCACGTCCATCGTCGTTCGGAGCGTGACATCGAGCCCCTCGCGATCGATCGTGGCGAGCTCGTCGAGAGCGGCACGGTTCCGGGTCTCCGACAGGGCACGGCCCTCCTCGCCGATGTCGGGAAGACGGTCGTCGTACCGCTCGTCGCCGATCGCCGTGGCGAAGGTCGGCTCCCGTTCGAGGAGCTCCTCCCAGAATCGGTCGGCGAGCCCCTGCGCGCGGTCGGCATCGTTCACGTCGTTGAGTCCTCTCGGTCGAGAATCACAGGAGGCCAAGCGTACTCGCGCCATCCACCTGCAACGCGGCACCGGAGATGAAGCCGGCCTGCTGAGAGCAAAGGAACGCGACGACGCGCCCGAAGTCGGCCGGATCGCCGAGCCGGCCGGTGAAACCGAGTTCCTTCACTCGATCCGTCGCGTGGAGTCCTGGGCAGACCAGGTTCAGCGTGATGCCGTCGGCGATCACGTCCTGGGCCGCGGTCTTCGCCCAGCCCCAGAGTCCCGCGCGAGCCGTGTTCGACGTCGCGAGGTCGGGGATCGGTTGCTTCACCGAGCTCGACGTGATGAGGCAGATGCGGCCCCAACCGGCGGCCCTCATGTGCGGCAGGGCCTCGCGCACGAGGCGGACGGACGTAAGGAGGTTCGCGTTGACCGCGTCCTCGAGCGTGGCGTCGTCCACGTCGAGAGCTCTCCCCTTCGGAGGTCCGCCCGCGTTCGCGACCAAGACGTGCAGGGCTCCGAAGCGCTCCACGGTCGCCTCGATCAGCCGCTGGGGCGCGTCGGGCTCCGTCACATCCGCCGGGAGCGCGAGGACCTCCCCGCCCAGCTCGACCGCGGTCGACCGCAGTCGCTCCTGATCTCGGGAGTTGATCGCCACCGACGCACCCTCGTCCACCAACCCCTGTGCCGATGCGCGGCCGAGTCCTTTCGATGAAGCGGTGACGAGAGCCACCTTGCCCGTGAGTCCGAGGTCCATGGCGTCCGATGCTACGCTCCCGCACGGTGTCATCGGGAACCCCCCTCCACCCGACGCTTGCCCTCCTACTGATCCTGTCGGTGGCGGCGGGGAGTTGCGCCCCCCGGACCCTCAACACGGACCAGCTCGAGGAACGGCTCGGGCGCCAGCTCTCGGACCGGCTCGGGGTATCCAGCCTCGTGGCCGAGTGCCCGGAGGACGTCGAGGTTCGCCGAGGCGGGAGGTTCAGGTGCACCGCGCACGCTCAAGGTGAAGCCGAGGGGCTGCGCATCGATGTCACCCAGCTCGACGACGACGGGAACGTGACCTGGGAGATCGCGGGCACCGCCGGGTAAGGTTGGCCGATGCTGCTCGAGGGCAAGAAGCTGCTCATCACCGGCGTCCTCACGCCGCAGTCGATCGCGTTCTCGGCGGCCCAGGTCGTTCAGGAGCAAGGCGCGGCGATCGTCCTGACGAACTTCGGTCGAACCGTGAGCCTCACCGAGAAGACCGCGAAGCGGCTACCGGATCCTCCCGATGTCCTCGAGATGGACGTGAACGAGCCCGAACAGATCGAGGCGGTGAGCGCGGAGCTCGGCCGCCGTTGGGGGCAGCTCGATGGGTTCCTGCACGCGATCGCCTTCGCTCCCCAGGACGCACTTGGCGGCAACTTCCTGCACACACCGTGGGAGAGCGTCGCGACCGCGTTCAAGACCAGCGCGTTCTCGCTGGCCTCGCTCGCGGCAGGCATGCTCCCGTTGATGGAGTCGAAGGGCGGAGCGATCGTGTCGCTCGACTTCGATGCGAGGGTCGCGTGGCCGATCTACGACTGGATGGGTGTCGCGAAGGCGGGACTCGAATCCGTCACCCGGTATCTGGCGCGGGACCTCGGCCCGAAGAAGATCCGGGTGAACACCGTCTCCGCGGGACCCATGAAGACGATGGCCGGCAAGGGCATCCCGGGCTTCGATACGATCGCCGGGAGCTGGGCCGATCGCGCGCCTCTGGGCTGGGACACCCTTGATCCCCGGCCCGTCGCCGGGGCGGTGGCGTTCCTGTTGTCGGACCTGTCGGCCGGCATCACGGGGGAGCTGCTCCACGTCGACGGCGGGTTCCACGCGATGGGGACCGAGCTCGGCGAGCCTGCATCCGATGGCGACTGAGACGGTTTCATCGGGGGAGCGACGCCTCACGAGCTTCAGTCACGGCGCCGGCTGCGGCTGCAAGCTCGGCCCCGACGACCTGCTCACGGTCCTCGGCGGAGTGACGTTGCCACCGGTGTCAGCGGACGTGCTGGTCGCTGCCGACACGGGAGACGACGCCGCCGTGTACCGGCTGCCGTCGGAAGAGGGTTTGATCGCGACGCTCGACTTCTTCACACCGATCGTCGACGACCCCTACGACTGGGGGAGGATCGCGGCGACGAACGCCCTCTCCGACGTCTACGCGATGGGGGGCCGGCCGCTCCTCGCGCTGAACATCGTGAACTGGCCGGTGGACGACCTCCCGCTGGAGATGCTCGCGAGGGTCCTCCAGGGCGGGGTCGACGTCGCCGCGGCGGAGGGCGTCGTCGTGGCCGGCGGGCACTCGATCACCGATCCGGAGCCGAAGTACGGCATGGTCGCGATCGGTCTCGTGGCACCCGACGACGTGGTTCGCAACTCGACGGCACCCGTCGGGGCGGCTCTCTACCTCACGAAGCCCCTCGGGCTGGGGATCGTCTCGACGGCGATCAAACGAGGCC
>JALZDC010000128.1 GCA_030862755.1 Actinomycetota bacterium | reverse complement strand
GTAAGGGGCGGAACCCCGGGTCGTGCAACCTGGTGGGCGACGAGCGTCGGTAAGCAACGCTGATCGCGAACACCTGATGGACTACCCCACCGAGTAGAACGTCTGGGCCTCGCCTTGCCCGTCAGGTCCATCGTTCCCCGGGAGCCCGGGACACCTGAAGCACCACCTCGACACGTCGAGGAGGGGTCGGTGCGTCACCGCCCCCGGCCTACCGCGCGCCCGCATCGGGTGTGACACCCTGGCCTTTTCACTCGACCGGGGAGGATGTCGGCCGTGGACTGGTACCTGCCGCTGAAGCTCGTGCACGTGCTCTCGGCGGTCGTCGCCGTCGGTACGAACGTGACCTATTTCGTGTGGCTCGCGGCCATAAGAGGCCGGTCGCAACCCGAGCAGTCGTTCGCGCTGCAGACGATCAAGGCGCTGGACTCACGCCTGGCGAACCCCGCGTACGGGATTTTGCCTCTGACCGGGGTGATCATGGTCCTCGTCGGTGATCTCGGGTTCACGACGTTCTGGATCCTCGCGGCCATCGGCCTATACGTCCTGGTCGGCGTCATCGCCGGGGTTCTCTTCGCACCGTCGCTCAGGCGCCAGACGGAGCTCGTGGCGCGGGAGGGGACCGGATCGGGCGCCTACGAGGCCGCGGCTCGTCGCACCCGCACGACCGGTCTCCTCGCGATGCTGCCGGTCGCCGGGATCTTGTACCTGATGGTGATGCAGCCCACCTTCTAGGCGGGCGTCAGATCCGGTCGCGCTTCTTGGGCGTCAGGCCCTTGCCGACGAGCACGATCCCTCCCGCCGCCAGCGTGACCAAGCCACTCACGAGCAGGACCACGATCAGCATCACCGCGAGCGGGCTGGGGCGACCGTCCCCGATCATCTCGACGAACGCATAGACCGACAGCGCGATCCAGAGCAGGAACGCGATCACCCAGGCCAGCAACGTGAACATCGTGTGCGAGCCGATCGCGACCACCAGGCCGGTGCCGGTGTTCTCCGGGAATCGCGCCATGGTCGGCAGCCTAACGGCGACCCGGTGCTAGCGTCGGCGACGACATGGAGGCATCCCGCGGGGGAGGAGCCTGGCCGGGGCTCGCGGCGGCCGTGGTCGGGTTCCTGGCCGAGGCCGTCGTCGCCGCGGTTCCCGGATCGCCGCTGCAGCCGTTCCTGGCGCCGGGTGCCGAGCCGGGCGGACCGTTCGTGTGGGTCGCGGAGGCGATCGGGCTGGATCGCCTCGGAGGCGCTCTCCCGATCGCATCGGTCCTCGGCGTGGCCGCGGGCATGGCCGGCTTCCTGGTGCTGCTGCGAGCCGCCTGGCGAGGCGAGATCACGATGCGTGTCGCGCTCGGGCTCTCCCTCGCCTTCCATCTCGCGATCGTGTTGCTGCCGCTGCTGATCTCGCGCGACGTGTACTCCTACATCGCGCATGGGCAGATCGTGTCGGTCCACCACGCGAACCCGTACGTGCAGACGCCGGCCGACTTCCCGAGCTTCCTGACACGTGAGCTCGTGGGGCCCAAGTGGGTGGACACGCCGTCCGTTTACGGCCCCTTGTTCTCGCACCTCGCGGGCGTCGTGACGCGGACATCCACCCGTCTGGATGTGCTCGTCGACGCCTTCCGGTTGATGGCGATCGCAGCGAGCGTGGCAACGACGTTCGTGATCGCGGTCGTGGCTCGTCGCGTCCGTGCCTCACGAGCCGTGTTCGCGGTCGCGGCGTTCGGGCTGAACCCCGTGGTGCTCTTCCAATCCGCCGGAAGCGGCCACAACGATCTCCTCGTGGCGCTGGCGATCGCGGTCGCGGCGTTGTGCGTGATCCGCGATCGGACGATCTGGGCGGTGGCGGTCCTCACGTGCGGAGCCCTGATCAAGGCGACGGCGTTCTTGCCGCTCCTGCTGCTCGTGGTCTGGGTAGCCTGGCGGCGAACCTCGTCGGAACGGCTCCCAGCGGGTGCGGTTCACGCGGGGATCGCCCTGGCGATCGTCGCTGTCGTGGCGGCTCCCTTCATCCAATCGCACGATCCGACCCTCGGGATGCTCGAGCTCTCGGCGCACGAGGGATGGCTGGCACCGTCCAGGTTCTTCAGGCGGGTCCTCGACGCGATCAGCGGCGACACGCTGGGCGTCGTCGCTCGCGTCGCGTTCGCGTTGGCGCTGGTGGTCGCAGTCGTCTGGCTCGGCCGCGCGGCGGCCCGCGCGGCGGCGTCCGGCCGGGCCGCGCCGGAGCTCCTGGGGGGCTGGGGCTGGTCGCTGCTGGTCCTGACCCTGCTCGGTCCGGTGCTCCTCCCATGGTATCTGGCATGGTCGTTGCCCCTGATCTGGATCCTTCCGCGGGTGCCTCGCGTCTCGCTGATCGTGCTTTCGGGTGTGCTCGCGCTCTCGCAATGGACGGCCGAGCCACTCCGCTTCCCCGAGGCCTACGACGTGAACGTACTGATCGGGCACTACGCGCTCACGCCGGTCGTGATCGGACTGGTCGTCTGGCTGGCGCTCGACCTACGGAGACGCCTGGCGATCCCGCTTGCCCTTCACGACGAGCGCGAAGCCGCCGAGGCCCGCCAGGGCCGAGGCGAGGAGCGCGATGGAGAGCCCCTCCAGCCGTAGGCCGATCCGGTCAAGCGCGACCGCGACGAGAGTGATCGCGGCGGCGCCGAAAGCGGGTGCGGTTGCGATCGACGTCACGGCATCGTCGAACGTCACGAGCGCGTAGCCGAGGCCGAGCAGCGTGAGCAGAGCGAGGATCGCGGTCGTCGCCAGCGCGATGCCCAACGGCGACGACGGGCCGAAGCCCAACATCCCGATCCCGGATGCGACCGAGGGATCGACCGATCTCTCGGATGCCCACAGCCCGGGCTCCTGCTCGATCAGCCGAGGATCCGCCCCGGCATCCGTCCCGCGATAGAAGGGTGCGAGGACGAGAACGAGGGGCTCCGGTTCCTGCGGGATGTCGGCGAGCGTGAGCCTCGAGAGCGCGTCGTACTCAGGATCGCCTCGCATCGTTGCCTTACCCTCGAAGTAGTCGGAGATGGCGCCGACGAAGACGTGGACGTCGACTGCTCGATCCGGCTCAACGGCCGCTCGCAGGATGTTCGCAGCGCGCGAGCCGAGGAACGTCGCCGTGGTGTCCGCGTCGTCCACGATGAAGACGAGGGGGCGGTCCCGACCCGACACCGGCGTCCCGGCGCGCAGGGAGGCGTTTCGCGCGAGCCCGGCCTCGTCGGGAGAGATGAACGGCCTCTGACGGCCCCATGCGAGGAGCGCGCCCGCGATCATCCATCCGGCGAGGCCGAC
>JALZDC010000122.1 GCA_030862755.1 Actinomycetota bacterium | reverse complement strand
GCCCTGGACGTGATCCCGCTCCTCGAGCAGTCCGAGGAAGAGGAGGTCGAGATCCCCGAAGAAGAGCTCCGGATCGACGTCTATCGCTCGTCGGGACCGGGCGGCCAGTCGGTGAACACCACCGACTCGGCCGTCCGCATCACGCATCTGCCAAGCGGGATCGTGGTCGCCTGCCAGAACGAGCGATCCCAGCTCCAGAATCGCGCGGTGGCCATGAGGATCCTGAAAGCCCGACTGGCCGAGCTCGAGCGTCGCCAGCGCGAGGAGAAGATGAACGAGCTCCGGGGAGAGCGGAGAGCGGTCGACTTCGGATCGCAGATCCGTTCCTACGTGCTCGCCCCGTACCAGATGGTGAAAGACCATCGGACGGACGTGGAGGTGGGTGACCCGGCTCGCGTCCTCGGCGGCGACATCGATCGTTTTATCGAGGGCGAGCTCAGGCGTCGCGCGGCCCTGGGCGAGATCGCCTGAGGCGACGAGCACCATCGCCACCGGGACCTGAGCGACGCTCGAGCACGAGGGCCAAGAAGGGTGAGGCGAGGAGCGCCGTCCAGACGACCGCACCGAGCGAGAGTCCGAGCTTGACCGTGCCGTCGTGATAGGTGAGCACGACGTCCCGTGACCTCTCATGAGCGATGACCACTCCCTGCAAGAATCCGTCGACGGGAAGCGTCCGCGCAACATGACCGTCGACCTCCGCACGCCAGCCTGGGTCGAAGGCGCTCCGGACGGTAAGAACACCTCCGCTGCCGGGCTCGAGTCGGATGCGGATCTCGGTCGGCGACCGTCCGACGATCCGAGCCTCCCACTCGTCCGCCTCGCCGACCGCGGGGAAGACATCGAGGTCTTCGACGACGGCCGTTCGTGCAGGGTCGAAACCTGGCGTGGTCACCAACGCCAGGGCCTCGTGGAGGTCGTGCGCGTACGCGACCTGGGCCGTCCCCGTCGCCTCGGCCTCAAGATCCGCGAGCTCCCACAGTGAGTACCCGTCGGCTTCCTCGACCACGCGGCCCTCGACGGGTGGTTCCAATCCCGTCGGGACCACCAGGTACCGCAGACCCAGCAGACGGACGTCCTCGGCGGACGGTAGGTTGAGGACCGACGCGTTGTAGAACACCGAGAGCTCGTTGGTGGCGCGGATGTATCGCCAATAGCGGGGGAGCTGCACCGGGTTGTATCCCAGGGCGTCCGGGATGTCGAACAACGTGCCCCTCGTGGGCGCGAGCGCCGCCCAGTCGGCCGGTGACTTCATCCAGAGGTAGCCCTTCTCGAAGTAGGACGCAGGGGGAGCCCACGTGGCGTAGCGTCCAGGCTCCGCCCGGATGTGATCCACGATCGGGGTCGGCGCCAGGTAGGCGGCCTCGTCCAGCGTCGGATACCTGAGGACCTGTGGTACGAGGCTGGGGCGGTCGCCCGTCTCCAGCCCGGTGAAGATCGTGCCGCCCTCGTAGGATTGGGCGTAGACGGCGCTCGCCAACAGCTCGACCGTGAGCGCGCCGACGAGCGCGGACGACGACGCCCATCGCCATCGTCGCGTGCCGAGTCCGTACAGGAGCGGGCCGGCCAAGAGGAGAACCGCGGCGACCATCGCGAACCGGACGAGATCGCCGCCGGCGAGGAGCGGCCAGACGACGAAGGTGAACGCCGCCGCACCGAGCCAGGTGATCGCCGCACGAGGGGAGAGCGGGTCCTCCACCAGCCCGTGCAGTCCGGCGGCGGCCAGGATGGGCACCGCCAGCACGGCCACGTAGCGGAGGCGGCCGGGGTTGTGGAGGTAGACGTCCCCGAAAGGGATCTCGAGCACCAGTGCCCGGAACCAGCCGGCGCCGACGAGCAGCTCGGAGGTGAGCACGTACGCGGCGAGCGTGAGCCCGCCCATCGCGACGACGAGCGTTCGCAGCCGGCGAGCGCGAGCCGCGGGGAGGACGCATGCGAGCGCCGCTGCGCCGGCGTAGGCGCCCGGCGCGGCGCCGAAGGCCAGGGGCCAGGACGCCCAGATGCCTTTCGAGCCGAGCGGATCCCCCACCTCGGACTGGCCCGTGTCCCCGAGCGCGCCATAGCCGCCACGCAAGCTCGACTCGCCGAGGAAATCGATGTGGGGCACCAGGATCGGGAGCGCGGCGACCGGCAGGACAAGGACGAACAGAGCCGCCCCCGCCACTGCGGATCTCGCGGTGACGATCCCCGTCCGCGCATCGGCGACCGCGCCGGCCGCGAGATAGGCGGTCGCGAACGCCGTCGCGATCACGAGCCCGTGGCTCATGTGTGCCGCCGCCACCTGCGTCCATGCGAACGCACCGAGCGCGAGCCACGCCAGCCGGAAGGACCATCGCTCGGCCCTCCGGTAGCCCGAGGCGGCCACGAGGAGAACGGTCGTCCACGCCAGGGCCCCGGCGAACGGCAGCGAGATCGAGATCGTGGACGTCGACATCATCATGGCGAGCACGAGGCCTCCGGCAGTTGCCGCCGCCCGCCCGAGCGTTTCCTTCCGGAGGAACGCGTACATCCCGAGACCGGCGAGCAGCGGGTTGAGGGTGATGAACAGCCGCAGGGCCGGCCCAGGCGAGAACAGCGAGAAGAGCAGCATCGGGGGGGCGTACAGCCACCCGCTCTGCGGATCGGCGGCGAACCGATACCCGGTCATCTCGTACGGGTTCCACAGCGGGATCTGACCCGCGACGACCGAATCGCCGAGGAAGGACCAACGCGGCAGCCAGAAGGTGAGAAGATCTGGGTGCTGGTTGGTCAGCCCGCTCCCGAAGGCGAAACCTCGGAGGGCGAACAGGACGGAGCCGACGATCAGGGCGGGCCCGAGCCATACGACGGCCCGTCGTGCCGCGCGCGGCGCGAGCCGGCTCGCATCCGCGACGTTCACGGAAGCTAGCCTACGGCACCGTCCCCGCTCTCGCGGAAGACCCTGGTACTGTGGGCCGACCCCTCTCCACGTCATTCCTTCATGTCATGATCAGCCTTCAACGCGTCACCAAGGTCTACCGGAACGACGTCACCGCCCTCGAGGACGTCTCCGTCGAGATCGACAAGGGCGAGTTCGTCTTCGTCGTGGGCCCGTCCGGCTCCGGGAAATCGACGATGATCCGCCTCCTCCTGAAGCAGGAGGAGGCGAGCCGCGGGGAGGTGTTCGTCGCCGGCAAGAACCTGTCGAGGATCACCTCGTTCAAGGTGCCTCACTTGCGGAGGAACATCGGCACGGTCTTCCAGGACTACAAGCTGTTGCAGGACAAGACCGCCTTCGAGAACGTCTCCTTCGCGCTCGAGGTGATCGGCAAGCCGAAGCATGTGATCGACCAGCGCGTGCCGGAGATCCTCGAGTACGTGGGGCTGGGGGACAAGCTCAACGCCTACCCCGACGAGCTCTCGGGTGGCGAGCAGCAACGTGTGTCGATCGCGCGGGCGTGCGTGAACCGGCCCCTCGTCCTGCTGGCCGACGAGCCCACCGGCAACCTCGACCCCAACACGTCGGTCGACATCATGAGGCTCCTCGACAAGGTGAACCGGATCGGGACGACGATCCTGATGGCGACCCACGATCAGGCCATCGTCGACGCGATGCGCAAGCGGGTGATCGAGCTGGACAAGGGGAAGGTCGTCCGAGACCAGTCCCGAGGCGTGTACAGCTGATGGCGCCGAGGCTCGAGTATTTCTTCCGCGAGACCGCCGCCGGGCTCCGGCGCAACGGGGTCGTGGCGTTCGCGGCCATGTCGACCGCCTTCATCGCGCTCTTCCTCTTCGGCCTCTCGCTGCTGATCGCGCGCGAGTTCCAGCTCGTTACCACCCAGCTGACGGGTAACGTCGAGGTACAGGTGTACCTCACGGATCCGGTGAACACCGAGACCGTGGGCAGGCTCACCGGCAAGCTTCAGAACATCCAAGGCGTCGCTGACGTCCAGTACTGGAACAAGGCGCGGTCGTGCCAGCACTTCAACGATCTCTTCGAGAACCAGCCGATCTTCACGGAGAACACCCCCTGCTCGGTTATCCCGACGTCGCTTCGGGTCCGACTCTCGGAGGTGGCCCGTTTCGCGGAGATCACCGCGACGCTCGGATGCGAGTTCGTGGTTGAACCGGACGGTGACTCGCATCAGGAGTGCGCCGAGCCCGGGATCCGCTATGTGGCCGACTACCAGGAGCTCCTCGACCGACTCGACGCGCTCACGCGAGTGCTCTCCTTGAGCGTGTTCGGGATCGCGGTGATCATGCTCGCATCGGCGATCGGGCTGGTGGCGAACACGCTTCGGATGGGGATGTTCGCCCGGCGCAAGGAGATCGGCATCATGCGATTGGTGGGAGCGACCAACTGGCGCATCCGGGTGCCGTTCCTGATCGAGGGGCTCGTCGAAGCGATGCTGGGGGCGCTCACGGCGATCGCCGGGCTCTTCCTGGTGAAGGTCTTCGTCGTCGACAACCTCCGAGGGACGGCTCCGTGGCTGCCGCTCATCAAGAACAGCGACGTCGTCAGCGTGATGCCGTGGATCCTGCTCGCGGCCGCCTTGGTCGCCATCGTGGCGGGCACGATCGGCATGCGGCGCTTCCTCGACGTCTGAGGGCGAGGACACCTCGATGGGTCGCAAGGATCGCGACGGCGAGAAGACCGTCGCCTCCAACCGCAAGGCGCGCCACGACTACTCGATCCTCGAGACGTTCGAGGCCGGCATCGCGTTGACCGGTGACGAGGTGAAATCCCTCCGTGGCGGACGGGCCTCGCTCTCGGAGGCATTCGCCCGCGTGCAAGACGGTGAGGCCTGGCTGGAGGGGATGCACATCCCCCCGTACGAACAGGGCGACAAGAAGTCGCACCTTCCGCTCCGGCCGCGGAAGCTCCTCCTGCACCGCCAGGAGATCTCGAAGCTCACGGACGCGCAGCAGCAGGACCGGCTCGCGCTCGTGCCGCTGCGCGTGTACTTCACCCATGGGCTCGCCAAGGTGGAGCTCGCGCTCGCACGAGGCAGGAGGAGTCACGAGAAGCGGCAGGCGATCGCCGAACGGGAGCACGAGCGAGAGATGCGTCGGGAGCTCGGCCGGCGTCGCTGATGTCGTAACGTCAGGTGATGTCTCCCACGCCGCCAGATGTGGACGAGCTGGATGCCGTCGTCGCCTTCGTGGCGGATGAGGCTCGGAAGTACCTGGACGCCGTCGCGGATCGTCCCGTCCGCGACCCCCTGGCGGAGGAAACGGCGGCATACTTCGCGGGATCGCTCGCCGAGGATGGCGTCGGAGCCATCGCGGCGCTGCAGGAGTTGGTCGATGGCGGTGGAGGGCTGGTGCACTCCGCGGGGCCCAGGTTCTTCCACTTCGTCAACGGTGGGACCACGCCGGCAGCGCTCGGGGCGGATTGGCTCACCTCCACGTGGGATCAGAATCCGGGAGCCTGGGTGGCCACGCCGCTGGGTGGGCATCTCGAATCGGTCGCGCTCGGCTGGTTGAAGGAGCTGTTCGGGTTGCCGCAGGCCTGGGGCGGAGTCCTCACCACCGGGGCGACGATGGCGAATTTCACCGCCCTCGCGTGTGCTCGGCGCTGGTGGGGCCTGCGTCATGGGGTCGACATCGACCAGGTCGGCCTCGGGGGCCTTCCGCCGATGCCCGTCTTCGGTTCCGGCTACCTGCATCCCAGCGACCTCAAGGCGCTGGCGATGCTCGGGCTGGGGCGGGATGCGGTGCGCAAGCTCGCCCGCGACGGGGCCGGACGGTTGGACCTGGACGCGCTCGAGGGGGAGCTGCGGACGCTCGGCGGCGCTCCGGCCGTCGTCATCGCAAGCGCCGGCGAGGTTAACGCGGGCGACTTCGACCCGCTGCCGGCGATGGCAGACCTCGCGGAACGCTACGGAGCGTGGCTGCACGTGGACGGCGCGTTTGGTCTGTTCGCAGCCCTCTCGGATCGCTCTCGCCACCTCGTCGAGGGCGTGGAACGCGCCGACTCGGTCATCGCCGACGGTCACAAGTGGCTCAACGTGGCGTACGACTGTGGTTTCGCGTTCGTGAAGGACCCCTCGTTGCAGGCGTCCGTCTTCACGTCGGGCGCGGCGTACCTGCCCGATCCACTCGGACCGAAGCCGACGTGGGGTTTCCTGGGTCCCGAGATGTCGAGGCGCTCGAGGGCATTCGCCGTTTGGGCGACGTTGCGTGCCTATGGTCGGAGCGGCTACCGCGCGATCGTCGAACGGCACCTGGATCTCGCCCGACATCTCGCCGATCGGGTCGACGAGGCGCCCGACCTCGAGCGACTGGCCGATGTGGCGCTCAACATCGTGTGCTTCCGCTTCCGGCCGCCCGGCTACGAGGAGGAGCGCTTGAACGACCTCAACCGCAGGATCGGCGAGGGGTCGATCCTCGACGGCAGGGTGTTCTTCGGAACGACGGAGTACGACGGGAAGGTGGCGTTCCGGCCCGCGCCGGTCAACTGGCGGAACCGCACCGAAGACGTCGACCTGATCGTGGACGTCGTGCGGGAGCTAGGGCACCGATACGGATGACGACGGTCGTCTTCCGGGAGGCGGCCCTCGTATACTTGGATGACAACTGCATATGGGGGTGTACTGGCTTCGAGCAGGGCGGTTATCGCCTGGGAGAAGCGGGCCGAGATCTCCGGAGTCTCGTAAAACGCCGGAACAACACAAGCGCCAACGAAGAGTACGCGCTCGCTGCCTAGCCGATAGGTAGCTGTCCGTCCGGGAGGGCCTGCGGTCCGGACAGGGCATCGTAAGCAGGACTCACCGAGGAGGTTCCGCCCGGGGGCCTCCGAGGGACATCTCACCCGGGCTGGCCGAGGGCCCCTCCGCCGGTGGGAGGCCCGAGGCGAGATCTACCCACCGGATGCGCCCGGAGAAGATCCAGACGGTCGCCCTGTCACGCGGGTTCGATTCCCGCCACCTCCACGAGCTCCGACGGTTGTCCATCTCACGTCGGTGCACGGGGTCCGGCGCGTACCAGCTGGGCAGCACGCGTCGGGACGGGTCTCGAAGAGGCTTGTCCCGGTTGATGAGGGGGTGCCGTCCGGCCTGGTCCATCGGAGGCTGCCGACCTCATCGCGGCGCAGCGCCCCGCCCGATCCTCCGTCGATCTGGCGCTAAGGGAAGAGTGAGACCTCTTCGCCGTGGTGGATCGTGGCGACAGCGGTCGGGGAGGCCAGGATCACCGGGATCGCGATGTCGTAGAGCTCTGCCGCCACCAGGGCCCCGATCACGATGATGTCGTCGGGATCGCCGAGGACGATCCCGGCTGGGCCGGTGCCGAGCCGGATGGCCTCGGCGAGGACGGTCGCGCTGGAGGACGAGCCACGTCCCGACGGCATCACGAGGATCCGCCCGGTCACCGACTCGCCCTGCTGGGGGTGGTGCGCCTCCACGATCCGGCCCGTGGAGGGATCGAGGCCGCCCCAGAAGCTCAGGGGCTCGTCCAGAACGACAGCCTGCCCGGTCGCCGACCCTTCGACGAGCACGCGGCCTTCCATCACGCCCACGGGTGCTGTTCTCGCATCACGCGGCCGGCGGCCGCCGACCGCACGCAGTCCTCGAGGCTGCCGAGCGCGACGTGGAACCCGAGGTTGCTCGGCGCGTACCAGGCCCACTTGCCGGAGTCCGTCATCACCGGGCCCTCGACCCCATGCATGATGGGCGTGACATACGTGCAGGTGTCGGTGACCAGCGTGACGCCGCCGTCGGCAAGGTCGTCCGCGATCGAGCCGATGCCGGCGAGCTGGGCCCGACCGGTGTTCACGTAGAGGGGAACGCGCGGGCGCTCGTCGCGAACGAGATCGGCCAGCCGGCGAAGCTCCGCATCCGATGCG
>JALZDC010000116.1 GCA_030862755.1 Actinomycetota bacterium | reverse complement strand
GGGCGACGAGCTACCGTGGGTGGATCCCGGCGATGAACATGCTCCCTCCGGAGCAGAGCCGAGGCCGCTCTCTGGAACCGAGTGCAAGCTTGGTGGAGAGCAGCGAGCGTCCGCCTTGCGCCCTCAGTCGACCGGGTAGCGGCCGAGGGTGAACGTATCCCTGGAGGCGGCGTTCCGCGGGGCTGCTCACGGGGCGATCGCGACCGCACCGATGTCGGCGGTGATGCTCATCGGGCAACGCCTGGGCTGGATGGATGGGCATCCGCCCGAGACGCTGACAGAGGAAGCCCTGCGGCGAACGGATGCCTTGGAAGAGAGGTCGAAGGCGACCGTCGACGCTCTCGCGATGGCGAGCCACTTCGCTCTCGGCGCAGTCGGCGGCGCTCTATTCGGCTGTTGTCGCGACAGGGCGCCCCAACCGGTCCGAGGCTGCCCATGGCGATCGCGTTCGGGCTCGGCGTATGGGCGACGAGTTGCCGGGGGTGGATCCCGGCGATGAACATGCTCCCTCCGGAGCAGAGCCGAGGCCGGGCGGGAACGACCGTGATGATCGCCGCCCACGCGGTATACGGGGCGACCCTCGGTGCCTTGGCCGCGGTACGCGGCGGCGATGGCGCGCTAGGGTCCCGGGGGGGAGCGCTCTCCCCGTTTGTAGGCCTATCGCCGTGGGTAGATGGGCGAAGGTCGATCCACATCGGTGGATCCGGTCGGTGACACGGGAGGGCAACCATGGAAAGAGCACAGCTCGAAGAGCTCTTGTATCAGTCGCTCGAGACAGAGCGGGGCGGTGTGCGGATCTACGAGAAGGCGGTCCAGTGCGCCAAGAACGACGACCTGAAGAAGGAGTGGGGCGAGTACCTGGAGCAGACGCGGAACCATGAGGTGATCATGCTTCGGGTCCTGGACGCCTTCGGCCTCGACCCCGAGAACGACACTCCGGGTCGAGACATCATCCGGACGAAGGCACAGACCCTGGTCGATTCCATGGACGCCGCGACGGCGGACCCGGTCGCCGCGCAGCTGGTGGCCGCCGAGTGCGTGGTGGAGGCGGAGAGCAAGGACCACATGAACTGGGAGCTGATCGGCGAGGTCGCGGGCAAGCTCACCGGTGAGGAGAAGACGGCCCTCGAGGAGGCCCACTCGGAGGTGGAAGAGGAAGAGGACGAGCACCTCTACCACACCATGGGGTGGGCCCGAGAGCTCTGGCTCGAGTCGCTCGGCCTGCCGGCCGTCCTTCCCCCTCCTGAGGAGAGGAAGGACACGAAGAGCGCGATCGGTGCCGAGAGGGCGAAGCAGGCGCGGAACCAGATGCTGTGATGGAGGCTGGGGGCCCGACCCTATCGGGCCCCCAGGCTCACCCATCCACCGCTATTCGCAGCTCGCGTTCCGGACGTCGATCCGGTCGCGGTCCGAGGACCTGTCGCGCCCGAGGCCGCAGTTGATCAGGTCTCTCGCACTGTCGCTGGTATGGAACGTGTCGTTACCGAGGGAACCGATCACGCTGTCACGACCGCCGTTGTCGTTGATCGTGTCGTGTCCGGCTCCGCCGTTGACGGTGTCGTTGGGGCCGTTGCCTCCGTTCAGGACGTCGTTGCCGCTCACTCCGCTCAGGATGCTGGGATTGAGGTGCCCACCGACCAAAGTGTCGACGAAGGACGTCCCGGTCACCCGCTCCACGCTCGCACGGACGTCGTCGCCTTCGGCGGCTCCGCCTTGCCCGTCGCCGCCGGCGACGTTCTGGTTGACGTGCACCCCGCTGGTTCGGCCCAGGTAGCTGACCCTGTCGTCCGCGCCGGGACCGCCGTCCAGGAGATCCCCTCCGACGCCACCGTTCAAGATGTCCGCATCCTCGTTCCCGAAGAGGTCGTCATCACCGTCGAACCCGTTCAGCGTGTCGTTCCCGAGCCCGCCGATCAGCGTGTCGTTGCCCGTATCGCCATCGTTCACGGTCGGGTCCGGATCCACGCCGCCAACCAGTCGGTTCGCGAAGGTCGATCCCGTGATGGTGTCGTCGCCCG
>JALZDC010000109.1 GCA_030862755.1 Actinomycetota bacterium | reverse complement strand
GTTCGCGATCACCCCCGCGGAGCTGGAGGGCGCGTTCGCCGAGGGGATGGGGTTCGACGGCTCCTCGATCGACGGCTTCGCGCGGATCGAGGAGTCGGACATGATCGCGCGGCCGGACCCCTCCTCCTTCCAGATCATCCCCTGGAAGTCCGAGAGCCAGGTCGCACGGATGTTCTGCGACGTGTACACGCCGGATGGCGAGCCGTTCGACGGCGACCCGCGTTTCGTCCTCAAGCGGCAGCTGCAGCGCGCCGCGGAGCTCGGGTTCACCTTCTACGTCGGTCCGGAGCTCGAGTACTTCTACTTCAAGGATTCCGGCGGAACGGAGTTCCTGGACCGCGGCGGGTACTTCGACCTCACGCCGCTCGACGTGGCCACCGGCTACCGGAAGCGCACCGTGGAATACCTGGAGACCATGGGCATCCCGGTGGAGTACGTCCACCACGAGGTGGCGCCGTCGCAGCACGAGATCGACCTCCGGTACACGGACGCCCTGACCATGGCCGACAACGTCATGACCTACCGCCTCACCGTCAAGGAGGTGGCCCAGGAGTTCGGGATCTACGCGACGTTCATGCCGAAGCCGGTCCACGGCGTGAATGGCAGCGGCATGCACACGCACCAGTCAATCTTCGAGGGAGACCGCAACGCGTTCTTCGACGCCGCGGACGAGTACCACCTCTCCAAGGTCGCCAGGGGGTACATCGCCGGCATCCTCCGGCACGCGCCGGAGATCACCCTGGTCCTCAACCAGTGGGTGAACTCCTACAAACGGCTGGTTCCCGGCTACGAGGCCCCCGTGTACGTCTGCTGGGCCCGGCGCAACCGCTCCGCCCTGGTCAGGGTCCCCATGTACAAGCCCGGCAAGGAGCAGGCCGCACGCGTCGAGCTCCGCTCCCCCGACCCGGCATGCAATCCCTACCTGGCGTTCGCCTGCATGCTCGCCGCCGGCCTGAAGGGCGTGGAGGAGGAGTACGAGCTGCCGCCGGAAGCCTCGAACAACATCTACGAGATGAGCGAGGACGAGCGTCGAGAGGCCGGGATCGAGTCGCTGCCCGAGGACCTGTACGAGGCGATCCGGGTTGCGGACCGCTCCGATCTGCTGCACGAGACCCTCGGCTCCCACGTCTACGAGGAGCTGGTACGGAACAAGCGGGCCGAGTGGGACGCCTACAAGGCGTACGTCACCCCGTTCGAGCTGGAGCGCTACCTCCCGTTGCTCTAAGGCTTCAGAGCGAGCTCCCGCTCGGCCGATATACGGGGCGTGAAGAGCGAGGCTCGCGCGGTGTCGCTCCTGGCCCGATCCTGGGCCGATCTCCCCTTGCGCCGCAAGGGACTGCTCATGGTGGCGATCCCGCTCCTCGCGCTCCTCATGTCGACGCTGGCCCTGTACGCGTCCAGCCGCCGCAGCGCGTCGGTCCAGGACGCCGCCGAGCGCGAGAGTCGGAAGGGCCGGCTCGCCCGGGGGCTGCTCATCACGGTGCTCGACGCGGAGACCAGCGTCAGGGGTCATCTCCTGACCGGCGAAGAAGCCTTCCTCCGCCGATACGACCTCGGCCGCACCGCTGCGGGCTCCCAGCTCGCCCAGCTGTCCTTGGAGTTCCGCGATTCCCGGTACCGAGAGGAAGTCGCCACCATCGAGATGCTCGTGAACAAACGTCTGCGCATCCTCACCCGCCTCGGGACGGGGCTGCCTCCGGAACCACGACACCGGGTGCTCCTGCAGGGGCAGACCGTCGGAGAGGTGCTGAGACGAGAGCTGGACGACCTCATCGCGCTGAGCAACCTCGAGGCGGCGGCCGTTCGGAGAGATGCGGCGCGCTCGGAGCGATTCACGATGACGATCGCGGCCATCAGCGTTCCGATCGGCCTGCTCGGAGGGTTCCTGGCGATGTCCCTGTTCGCCAGCGGTGTCGTGCGTCGGGTTCAGCGGCTCGAGCGGAACGCAGGCCAGCTCGCCAGCGGCGAGTCGCTCGATGCCCTGCCTCCTGGGGACGACGAGGTGGGCCGGGTCGGCGAGGCGATGGTCGAGGCGAGCAAGCTCCTCTCCGCGCGAGAGCGGGAGAGGGATCGCTTCTTCACCATGTCCTCGGACCTCCTGGGCATCGCCGACTTCCAGGGGCGGATGGTCCGGCTCAACCCCGCCTGGGGAGACGTCCTCGGCTGGGATGCCGACGTGCTGATCTCCAAGCCCCTCCTCGACTTCGTCCATCCGGACGATCGAGAACGGACCGGCGTCCTGGTCGAGCGGCTCCGCGAAGGCGGGACGGCCGTGGGGTTCGAGAATCGGTTCCGGCATCGCGACGGGTCGTACCGATGGCTCCTGTGGGCGGCCCGAGCGGACGAGGAAACGCGGCTGCTGTACGCGGCGGCACGTGACATCACGCTGCGGAAGCAACAGGAGCACGAGCTGGAGGTCCAGGCGCTCGTCGACCAGCTGACCGGACTCAAGAACCGGCGGGGGCTCCTCCTCCTCGCGGAGCAGCAGCTTCGCGTGGCGGCCCGGACGCGGCAGCCGACGGCGGTGTTGTTCGTGGACCTCGATGGCATGAAGGGCATCAACGACACCCATGGCCACGCGGAAGGCGACCGTGCGCTGTGTGACACCTCCGAGATCCTGCGCTCGACGCTGCGGGGGGCGGATGTC
>JALZDC010000090.1 GCA_030862755.1 Actinomycetota bacterium | reverse complement strand
CGTAGCCGACCTCGTCCCAGAACAGGTTCTCGTCGTCCTTCCACAGGCTCTGGTGGGTGTGCATCCCCGAGCCGTTGTCCTGGAAGATCGGCTTCGGCATGAACGTGTCCGTCTTGCCGGCCCGCCGAGCGGTGTTCTTGACGACGTACTTGTACTTCATGACGTTGTCGGCGGTCCGGAGCAGCGAGTCGTAGCGCATGTCGATCTCGGCCTGCCCGGCCGTGCCGACCTCGTGGTGGTGGACCTCGATCTTCACGCCGACCTGCTCGAGGTTCAGCACCATCTGCGAGCGGAGGTCCTGGTAGTGGTCCATCGGCGGAACGGGGAAGTAGCCCTCCTTGTAGCGGGGCTTGTACCCGAGGTTGGGGGTGTCGTCGGCATTGCGCTCCCGTCCGGAGTTCCAGACGCCCTCGGCCGCATCGATGTGGTAGTAGCCCTCGTGCTGGTTCTGGTCGAAGCGGATCGAGTCGAAGATGTAGAACTCGGCCTCCGGCCCCCAGTAGGAGACGTCGGCGATGCCCGTCTGCTTCAGGTAGAGCTCGGCCTTCCGAGCGACGTAGCGGGGGTCGCGGGAGTACCACTCGCCGGTGACCGGGTCCTTCACGTAGCAGTGGATGTTCAGCGTGGGGTGCTTGGTGAACGGGTCCAGATAGGCGGTGTCGGGGTCGGGGACCAGGAGCATGTCGGACTCCTGGATCTCCTGGAAGCCGCGGATCGACGATCCGTCGAACCCGAGTCCGTCTTCGAAGACCCCCTCGGTGAGCTCGGCCACCGGGACCGAGAAGTGCTGGGTGAGACCCGGCAGGTCGCAGAACCGCAGGTCGACGATCTGGACGTCGCGCTCCTTCGCGTGCGCGACGACCTCCTTCGGCGTGGTCACGTGCGATGCACCCCCTGTGCTGGTCGGCTGTCGCGCCCAGGCTAGGGGGCTCGGAGCGAGATGGTATTTCCCCGCCGTTAACTCTGCGTGAACGAAGAGATGGCCGGGCCGACGACCGCGGTCGAGGGGTCTCGCCGGGGCCGCCGGCCCGAGCCGCGAGCGGGACCGGAGCCGCGACCGAGGGGATGAGGCGTCCCGAGGGGAGGGACTGAGCAAGCTCCGCGCCCCGCTCTTATTGTGTTCGAGTCATCGGCGCGCCGGACCGATCCGCCGCAGAGCCCGGTCGAGTCATTTCTCCATGCGTTGCATGGCTAGGTCTTCCGTGGGCGAGGGGCCGGAAGGCTTCCCCCGGACCGGGATGGGCGTGCATCCCCGGCGGGCGTCCCTTGAGGTCAGCCGTCCGGTTCGGCCGCCCGGTACCCCACGCTGCGCACGGTTTCGATCAGCTGCTCGTGCTCGGGCCCGAGCTTGGCGCGAAGGCGCCTGACGTGGACGTCGACGGTGCGCGTGCCCCCGTAGAAGTCGTAGCCCCACACCTCGCGGAGCAGGGACGGACGCGTAAAGACCCGCCCAGGGCGTTGCGCCAGGAACCGGAGGAGCTCGAACTCCTTGAACGTGAGATCCAGAGGTCGTCCGGAGACGGTCACGTGGTAGGTCTCGGTGTCGATCGAAAGGGAACCGAGACGGATCACGGTTCCATCGCCGGCCCCGGCGCGCCGGCGGAGCATGGCCAGCCGCACCCTGAGCTCGGCCGCCGGCGCGCCGGGATACACCAGCTCGTCCGCCACCTCGTGCCAGGGATATCGCTCGAGCTGACCCCGTTCGAGGACGAGGGCCGTCGGGACCCGGGCGTCCTTGGCCCGCAGCGCCGTCAGCACCGACCACGCCTGCGGAGGGTTCTCCCCGGCGTCCACCAGGACGGCCTCGGGTTCGAGCTCGAGCGCGTGCTCGAGCGATGCGACGGAGAGCGGCTCGAGCTTCAGATCCGGAGCGACCTCGAGCAGGGCGGGGAGGGCCACCCGGGGCGATCGGTCGCTGAGCAACGCAAGGAATGGCATCGTCGGATCTCCTCCGCACGATAACGGTTCGGTACCGTGCTCGGTACGCTTGACCTGCGGCGACGTCGATCGACCCGGGAGGAGTGTGGCGCGGCGGATGGTGAAGGTGAGGCTCTTCGCGGCGCTCCGGGAGCTGGCGGGCTCCGCCCAGGTGGAGGCCGAGGGGCGGACGGCCGGCGACGTGGTCGATGTCCTCTCTTCGCGCTACGGAGAACGCTTCGGCCAGATCGCGGCCGTGGGCTCCCTGGTCGTGAACGGCGAGCGTGCAGCCCGTTCCACGCCGCTCGCCGCCGGCGACGAGGTCGCGTTGCTCCCTCCTGTCTCCGGCGGTTCCCGCAAGCGCAACTTGCTCGACTGAGGCATACTGCCTGGACCTCATGCGTTTCCATCGAGTCCTCCTCATCGTCAACCCCGTGGCTCGCACCTACTCCAAGCCGGTGCTGGCCGTGATCGAGAAGGCACTGTCCGCGGACTTCCGGCTCGAGGTCGCGGAGACCAAAGGACGCGGGCACGCGCGGGAGCTGGCGGCGCAGGCCGCATCCGAGGGCGTCCACATGGTGGCCGTGCTGTCGGGCGACGGGACGATCAACGAGACGGTCAACGCCTTGGCCGGGTCCGAGACCGCGCTGGCGCCGCTCCCGGGCGGTGCGACGAACATCCTGGTTCGGGCGCTCGGGTTGCCGCTTGACCCCGTCGAGGCGACGGGCATGCTGATCTCGAAGGCGCTCGACGACGAGTCCTTCAAGCTCCACCTGGGACGGGCCGACGGACGCTACTTCGCGGTGAACTGCGGCGCGGGCGTCGACGCGGCCGCGATGAAGCGCCTCGATGCGAAGTTCCCGAAGACGAAGGCGAAGTTCGACCGGGTCGCTTTCCGGGTGGTTGCCTGGCAACTCCTCGTCAGCTACGCCGGACGCCATCCCGACCTGCTCTTGTCGGTCGATGGGGGAGAGCCGACTCCGTCACTCTCCGTGATGGTGGGCCGGACCGATCCGTACACCTACTACAAGGGTGTTGGCCTCCGGATGACACCGGACGCGTCTCTGGACGCGGGCCTCGACGTGCTGTCGGTGCGGAAGCTCGCGCGCCGGAGCATCCCGAGGATCGCGTGGCAGGTGTTCGGATCGGCGCGGCACGTGCACGGGCGCGACATCGACTACATCCACGACGCGTCGAGTGTGGTGGTGACGTCGGACACGCCGTTCCCGGCGCAGGTGGACGGGGACACGCACGGAGAGCATCGCCGGCTGGAGATGACGCTGGCTCCCGAGGCGCTCTGGGTCGTCGCCTGAGGTCCTCGGGTCCCCCTCTCAATTGTTCGAGATGGAAGGGGGTCCCCTGCGGCGACGGTGTGTCAAGAGGTTGCCGACGAACACCTAGGTCGTTGTCGGTAAGCACTTGACGAGGCCCGGCGAAGGGAGGGCAGCGCCGGCGGGACGACGTTTGACGCGTCGGCGTCAGGAAGTTGCCTGATCGCCGCCCGCCTGGCGCGCGGTTTCCCCGATGTGGATCCCGCACTCCCACTTGGCGATCCCGGCCCATCGTCCCGCGCGCTCCGGCTCGCCGGCGAACCGGAGCCGCGTGCACGGCGCGCAGCCGATCGAGGAGTAGCCCAGGTCGTAGAGCGGGTTGTGAGGGAGCTCGTACTCCTTCAGGTAGCGCCAGACCTGGGGCTTGGTCCAGTTCGCCATCGGGTTGATCTTCACGATGTCGTTCCCGGGCTCCAGCCCGTAGCGCTCCACGATCGGGGTGTCCGCCCGGGTCGGCGAGGAGTCGCGGCGGACCGATGTGATCCAAGCGTCCAGCCCGCGGAGAGCCTCGAACATCGGCCGGACCTTGTTGATCTCGCAGCACATCTCGGGATTGCTCTCGAACAGCCGCGCGCCGAACTCCGCCTCCTGCCGGTCGGTCGTGTACTCGCCCACCAGGTCAATGACGTTCAACCCGAGCTGCTCGGTCAGCTGTTGCTTGAAGGCGAGCGTCTCCGCGAACTGGAACCCGGTCTCCAGGAACAGGATCGGGACGTCGGGCTTGATCCGCGTGGCCATGTGGATCACGACCGTTCCCTCCGTCTGGAACGCCGATGCGATGGCGATGTCCTCCAGGCCGCTCTGCTCGAGCGCCCAGGCCAGGATGTCCCTCGGTTGCACCTGTTCGAGATCGACGTTCAAAGAAGCGATCTCGTCATCGGAAAGGAGAGTCTGCATCGGCACCGGCGCCTCGGTCGGAACCGGCAGTCTACCCCGCCCCCGTCCCGCAAGCGCCATCGGAACGGCTGCGTAGCTGGTCTTGCCGTCTCCTCGGCCCGTATCCTGGAGCTGTGCCCCCGCGGTCCTGGCCCGGCGCGGGTGCTGATCCCGACGGCCACATCCATCGAAAGGAAGAGTGTTCATGCCCACCATCGACCCGCACGGGGGGTCCCTCGTGCAGCTCCTCGCGGAGGGTCCCGGCGCGGACGCCCTTCGCGATGAGGCGCGCAACCTGCCGAAGCTCAACGTCTCCGCACGCGAGCTCTCCGACCTGGAGATGCTCGCCGTGGGCGCGCTGTCACCTCTCACCGGGTTCCAGGGCGGGGCCGACTACCACTCGGTCCTCGAGACGATGCATCTCGAGGGCGGACTGCCGTGGTCGATCCCCGTGACGCTCTCGGTCGACGAGGACGGAGCGCACCGGCTCGGCGGAGCCGACGCCGTAGCTCTCACCGCGTCCGAGGGGAGTGAGCCGCTCGCCGTCCTCCGGATCACCGAGATCTTCAAGCGCGACCGGTCGAAGGAGTCTCGGGCGGTCTTCCAGACCGAAGACCTCGAGCACCCCGGCGTGAAGGCGTTGCGCGACGCCGGCGACCGCTGTGTGGCCGGCACGCTCGAGGTGATCGCGCTCCCGCCCCATGACGACTTCCTCGAGTACCGGCGCACGCCGGCGCAGACACGGGCGGAGTTCGACCGCCGCGGATGGCGGACGGTCGTCGGCTTCCAGACCCGCAACCCGATCCACCGAGCCCACGAGTACATCCAGAAGTGCGCGCTCGAGATCGTCGACGGTCTGCTGGTACACCCCCTGGTCGGTGCGACGAAGGCCGACGACGTGCCTCCCGACGTCCGGATGCGCTGCTACGAGGCGCTGTTCGAGGGCTACTACCCGAAGGACCGGGCGATGGTCTCGGTGTTCCCCGCGGCGATGCGGTACGCGGGCCCGAAGGAGGCGATCTGGCACGCGATCTGCCGGAAGAACTACGGCTGTACCCACTTCATCGTCGGGCGCGATCACGCCGGCGTCGGCGACTACTACGGGACCTACGACGCCCAGAAGATCTTCGAGCGGTTCGAGCCGGGCGAGCTGGGGATCATGCCGTTGATGTTCGAGCACTCCTTCTGGTGCAACCGCTGCGAGGGGATGGCATCGCCCAAGACCTGCCCCCACGACGAGGGGGAGCGCGTCTCGCTCTCGGGTACGAAGGTGCGCGACATGCTGCGAGCCGGCGACCGGCCTCCGCAGGAGTTCTCGCGGCCGGAGGTCGCCGAGATCCTGATCGCGGCGATGCGAGGCGAGGGCTAGCTACTCCCGTCCTCGGAGGTCAGGTCACCGGGCAGCAGGCCCATCACCAGCAGGTCGACATGGCCACCGTGAACGAACGCCGCCTCTCGGAGGCGGCCTTCGTGCACGAACCCGACCTTCTCGTAGGCCCTGATCGCCTGCGGGTTGTCCGCGTTCACGTGCAGCGTGATGCGGTGGAGGTTGACGTGGTCGAACCCGAAGCGGCAGAGGGTCCGGACGGCGTCGGTGCCGTAGCCTCCCCGCCACCAGGGCCGGGCGACCCAGATTCCGAGCTCGGCCGCCCGCGTGGGCGCCTCGATCTTCATCAGGTCGCACATGCCGATCGGCTCCGGCTCCTCGAGGCGCTCGATCACGAGGTTGAGATGCTCGGGGTCCTTGCGTGCCTTCTCGACCCACTCGTGGAAGGACTCGATCGGCTGGGAGAAGGGCAACCCGAGACCGCTCCGTACGCCGTGGTCGTTGAAGAGCTCGTTCAGGGTGTCATCGGTCGGCTCGGGCGCCCGGAGGCGGACGAGCCGGCCGGTCAGGAACGGGGGATGCAGCTCCACCGGCGCAAGGATAGAAGGCCAGGAGAGACGAACAGACGGCGCGACGAGCCAGGTTGAGCGCCCGCCAGGCCCGCTGGTAGCCTCGTCGCGCCGTCGATGCCGATGGGAGGCACCCGGAACGGCCGCTCCCCGCACACTCATGCGAATCGCATCCGCCCTCATGCTGGGTGCCGCCGCGTTGACCGCGATCCCCGCGTGGGCGCAGGAGTCGAGACTCGAGGCGGCTCGGGACCGGTTGGAGTCCGCGCGATCGGAGCTCACCCGCGTCACCGGGCTCTGGCAGGCAACCGAGTCGCGTCTGGCTCAGGCACAGGACGCCGCGGCGGACGCGCGAGCCGAGATCGAGGGGCTCGAGGCTCAGCTCGAGGGGATCCAACGGAGCCTGAACGACCGGGTCGCGGCCGCCTTCATGTCGGGTGGTTCGTTCTCGATCGGTGCGCTCCTCACGTCCGACTCCATCCAGGACGCGGCAGACCGGCTCCAGTACACGCAGAGCGTGGTGCAGGGGGACGCCGACCTCGCCACGCGGGTGGCGGTCATGGCCGAGGAGCTCCGGCGCCAGGAGACCAGGCTCAGGAGTGCCGCCCGACGGGAGGCCGAGGCGGCGGCCGACCTCGAGTCCCAGCGAGAGCAGATCGTCGCCAAGGTGCAGCAGCTTGACGACGTCGTCCAGGAGCTGGAAGCGGAGCTCGAAGCCGCCGACGAGCGGGTGCTCAGTCTCGGCGGTGAGGTCTCGATCACCGGGACGGGCGCGATCCAGACCTGCCCCGTGGCCGGGAGCAACTCGTTCGTGGACTCCTTCGGGTGGTCACGTTCGGGTGGGCGGACCCATCAGGGCATCGATCTGATCGCCGCGCCCGGCACGCCCGTTGTCGCCGTGGCCCCCGGGAACGCGCGTGAGGCTTCGAGCGTGCTCGGCGGGTTGGGGATCGTGGTGGAGCACGGCAGCGGGGACTGGACCTTCTACGCCCACCTCTCCTCGTTCGCGACGCTGGGGCAGGTATCGGCCGGCACCGTGATCGGCTACGTCGGGGCGACCGGGAACACAGGCGTCAACCACTTGCACTTCGAGTACCACCCGAACGGCGGTGCCGCGGTGAACCCCTACTCGGCTCTCGTGGCGGTCTGCTGAGCGGCAGGGGCCGGTAGTAGCATCGCCGCGTGAACGAGGATCACCCCGGGAACCGCCGCATCGATCGGATCCGCGACCCCTCCTACCTCGAGGGGATCGAGTCGATGACCCTCGAGGACGTCCGGACCCGTCGCGACGAGACCATGGCCGAGCGCGAGTACCTCTCGCTGCTCAGACGACTCGTCCAGGGCCGGGCGGAGATCCTCAAGGCGGAGCTCGCATCACGAAGCAACGACGACCACCGGCCTCTGGTGGACCGACTGTCGGAGATCCTCGCGTCCGATCAACCCACCACCTCCCGAGGCGAGGCGATGCGCATCTCGCTGCCCGAGGAGGAGATGCTGCTCGCACGCCGCCGGATCGAGCGGCTCGTCGCCGACGCCGGCATCAGCGATCCCTCCGCGCTGGACGACGCGAGCCTCCGGGAGGCGGTGGAGGTGCTCGCCGGCGAGGAGCGAGAGGTGTCCACCCAGCGCGGGGAAGTTCACCGGGTGCTGGACGCCATCCAGGACGAGCTCAAACGGCGCTACAAGGACGATCCGAGCCTCGCCCTGAGCTGAGCGCTTCCACCGCGACGTCCCCCGTTCGCCGACCGCGATTCCCCCGGTCGCCCGATACCCCCAGGATGGATTCCTTGACAACGTGACCGGCACTTTCTCCGAGACCGGGGCGAACCATTGAGCGATCGCGAAGACGGGGGATCCGAGGCGAGAGCGCGGGACCTCTCCGAGGATCCCGAAGCGGAGTCCCTACACGACCAGCTGAAGGTGTTCGCGCGCGAGGTCGGCGTGCTCTACTCCGCCGAGCGGGTGCGCACGCGCGAGCTGGAGCATGCACTTGAGAGCGCCCGGGAGATGTACTTCGCCACGATGAAGTCATTGGCCCACGTCGTGGAGGCGAAAGATCCCACGACCAGGGGGCATCTGGACCGGACCGCCCACTACGGCCTCGCGCTCGCGCGCAGGGTCGATCCTGCGCTCGCGGACCGGCCCGAAGTCGCCTACGGCTTCTTCCTCCACGACATCGGGAAGGTCGGGATCCCCGAGTCGATCCTCTGCAAAACGGGTCCGCTGACCGAGCTGGAATGGGTCGTGATGCGGTCCCACCCGAAGCAGGGCGCGAGGATCATCGAGCCCATCCCGTTCATGGGCGAGGCGGTCGACATCGTCCGGAGCCATCACGAACGGTTCGACGGCGGAGGCTATCCGAGGGGACTGCGCGGAGAGGAGATCCCGCTCGCGGCGAGGGTCTTCGCGATCGCGGACTCCTTCGACGCGATGACCAGCGATCGCCCGTACCGTTCGACGTTCTCGACCGAGGACGCCGTCGCCGAGATCCGTGCCGGTTCCGGAACCCAGTTCGATCCTCACTGCGTGGAGGCGTTCGAGGTCCTCGTCTCGGAGGGGTTCGCGCGCCACGCGGAGCGTTTCGCTCCGACGTTCGCCTCGATCTGACCCTGGCTGCCTGGGGCCGGCGTCGCTAGGCTTCGGCCCCTATGGCTGCCGCCGCCGAACTCGTCCACGTCGTGCGCAACGGCCTCGTGGAGTCCGTGCACACGGGTGACGTCGCGGTCTGCGACGCCGACGGGCGCCTCCGTGCGTTCGCGGGCGACCCCGATCGCGTGCTGTTCGGCCGTTCCTGCGAGAAGCCATTGCAAGGCGCCGTCTCGTTGTCTGCGATGGATGAGCCGGATCTCCCCGACGACGAGATCGCCGTGATGTGCGCCTCCCACTCCGGGGAGGCGATCCACGTGGCCGCCGTCCGCCGCCTGCTCCGCCGAGGCCCCGTCCCCGTCGCTGCGCTCCGAACGCCGCGCGACCGCGCGACCAAAGGCGCGCGGGCTCGAATCTGGGACGGGTGTTCGGGGAACCACGCGGGGCTGCTGGTGGCCTCGGCGCGCCGCGGATGGGACCTGGGCAGCTACCGGACGCCGGGGCATCCCGTCCAGCGCCGCGTGCTCCGGGCGGTCACGGCCGCGACCGACGTGGAGCGGCCGAGGGTCGGCGTGGACGGCTGCGGGATCCCGGTCCACGGCCTTCCCCTCCGTGCGATGGCCACGATGTTCGCGCGCCTCGGAGACCCGGATCGGCTCGGGCGGCTCGCGCCCGCGGCCGACCGCGTCGTCCGCGGGATGCTCGCCGCGCCGCACATGGTCGGCGGAACCCGGCGGCTGGACACCGACGTGATGACGGCGGGGGCACGTCGGGTGATTGCCAAGGAAGGTGCCGAGGGGCTGGTGTGTGCGACTTCGCTGTCCCAGGGGCTCGGGGTCGCGCTCAAGGTCACCGACGGGAGCTGGCGGCGGCTCGCCCCCGCCTTCGTCAAGGTACTTCGCGACCTGGAGGCTCTTCCCGAGCCCGCCTTCGAGGGTCTCCGGCACCACGAGCGACTGCCCGTCATCGGTGGCGAGGAGCCACAGGGCTCGGTCGAGGCCGTCCTCCGGCTCCGGCGCGCGCGGTAGAAGGTGGGGACACGTCCGTTCGTACCATCTGGCGGTCTCGCGCATCTCGATGGCTCGCCTCGGGATGAAATGGGACCCGATCGGAGGTTGCACCTGTCTGTGAGCATCGGAGCATCGCGTCCGCGTGTCGCCGTCCTCGCCGTGCACACCTCTCCCATCGATCAGCCGGGGACCGGCGACTCGGGCGGGATGAACGTCTACATCCGCTCGGTGGCCGAGCGTCTCGCCGGCCAGGGGGTCGAGGTGGACCTCTTCACGAGGTGCCGTGGCGGGGCCACGCACGATGTCCGTGAGATCGCGCCCGGGATCCGCGTGGTGAGCGCCAAGGGCGGTCCGTGCCAGCCACTGCCGAAGTCCGCGGTGCAGCGCTACCTGCCGGAGTTCCTCGGTGGGTTCCTCCGCGTGGCGCGAGAGGACGGCAACCGCTACGACATCGTCCACAGCCACTACTGGCTGTCCGGCTGGGTCGGCCGGGCGGCGAAGGAGATCCTCGGCGTCCCCCTGGTGGCTTCGTTCCACACGCTCGGCAAGGTGAAGAACTATTCGCTCGCCCGCGCGGAGCCACCCGAGCCCGTCGAGCGCCTGCGAGGAGAAGAGCGCGTGATCGGCGAGGCCGACATGATCCTCGCGCCGACGCCCGAGGAGGCCGGTCAGCTCGTCGGGCTGTACGGGGCGAACCCCGAGCGGGTCCGCATCGTTCCCCCCGGCGTCGACCACTCGATCTTCCTTCCGGCCGATCGGGCGCAGGCGCGCGCTCGGCTGCACCTGTCCGGGCTTCGGCTCGCCCTCTTCGTGGGTCGGTTGCAATCTCACAAGGGTCCCGACGTCGCGATCCGCACGCTCGCGGAAGCGGTGGCCCGGGCGCACCAGGCCGACCCAGAGACCGCAAGAGACCTGGTGCTCGCGATCGTCGGCGGTCCCAGCGGGGAGGGGGCCGGCGCCGAGGTCGCCCGTCTCCTGGAGCTCGCATCGGCCCTCGGTGTCGCCGACAGAGTGATCCTGTTCCCGCCGCAGCCGCACGCGCGCCTCGCCGACTTCTATTCGGCCGCCGACGTCGTGCTCATGCCCTCGCGGTCGGAGTCCTTCGGGCTCGTCGCCCTCGAAGCCCAGGCGTGCGGCACACCCGTCGTCGCGGCGGCGGTCGGCGGGCTGCGGACCGTCGTTCGGGGCGGCGGGCTGCTCGTCGAAGGACACGATCCCGCCGACCACGCCGACGCGATGCTCGCGATCCTCGGCGATCCGGCGCTCGCGGCACGGCTCGGCTCCGCCGGAGCACGGGAGTCGCTCGGCTTCACGTGGGACGCCACGACCTCGGAGGTCGGCGCGGTCTACCGGGACCTCGTCGAGGCAGCCGCGTGATCCACGGCGTCCGCGTGCTCCTTCGGCCGGTGGAGGAGCGCGACCACGGGTTGATCCATGCCTGGCAGAACGACCCCGAGGTCTGGTGGCTGATGGACTACGAAGGGCCGTTCTCCTTGGAGGACATCGTCGCGAGCGAGCGTCGTGCTCGCGAGGAAGGGCACCCGTACGTGATCGAGGTCGACGGGACGCCGATCGGACGGATCGGGCTCAACGCGTTCCGGCGCCGCGACCGCATCTGCTCGCTCTACGTCCTCATCGGGGAACGTTCGGCCTGGGAGCGCGGGCACGGAACCGATGCGGTCGCGGCGCTCGTAGACGAGGCCTTCGACCGCTTCGACCTCCATCGGGTCGAGCTCTGGTCGACGGCCGACAACGCGCGAGCGATCCACGTGTACGAGAAGTGCGGTTTCGTCGTCGACGGACGGCTGCCGGAGCGATCGTGGAAGGGCGGCGCATGGGTCGACCGTGCCGTGATGTCGGTGACGCGAGAGGGCTTCGAGACCTCGAAAGCCGCCGCCGACCTGCGGCGTCATCGGGACCACTGATCGCTCTTGCTTTTGTCACTCTTCCTTCCATGGCCTCTACCTGCACATTCGCTATCTGACCAGCGAGAACGCGAAGTTGACCTCCATCGAGGACGCCGGTACTTTCGCCTCGCTCCAAGCAGTCGACGTGATCGACGC
>JALZDC010000081.1 GCA_030862755.1 Actinomycetota bacterium | reverse complement strand
GCCTCGGCCGGGACGGCGTCCACGGGCGCGGTCTCGGCCGGCACCTCGGCGGACGTCTCCGCAGCTTCCGCCGACTCGGCCTCCAACGCGATCCCCGCCTCGGCGGGTGCGACGATCGCCTCCTCGGCCGCAGCGGCACCCGCCGGGTCTGCGGCCGGCTCGGTCTTCGGCGCCGCCTTCCCGCGCGTCGCAGGCTTCGTGGCTCGATCGCCCTTCTCGGCGCGCGCGTGGGCGCGTGCCATCGCCCGCTCGGTCTCCTGCTCGCGGTGAGGCACCTCGTCGCCGTGGTAGACCCACACCTTCACACCAATCGCCCCGAAGGTCGTCTTGGCGGCGGCGGTCCCGAAGTCCACCTTCGCGCGAAGCGTGTGCAGCGGCACCCGGCCTTCGCGGTACCACTCCTTGCGACCCATGTCCGTCCCGCCCAGGCGCCCGGCGCACGCGACGCGCACGCCCAGGGCGCCGGCCCGCATCGCGGTCTGGACCGCGCGTCGCATCGCCCGGCGGAAGGCAACCCTTCCGGCGAGCTGCTCGGCCACGCCCTGAGCGAGAAGCGCGGCATCCGTGTCGGGCCGCACCTCGCTGGAAGCCTGGTTCATATCCTCGACCTTCACGTCCACGCGCTTCTTCGTGTACCTCTCGACGTCCTTCCGCAGGCGATCCACCTCGGCGCCCTTGCGACCGATCACGATGCCGGGCCGCGCGGTGCGGATGTAGACCCAGATCTGATCGCCCTTGCGCTCGATGTCGATCGAGGAGATGCCGGCCCGGGACAGCCGCGAGCGGATGTGCTTGCGGATCCAGACGTCCTCGTGGAGCGCGTCGATGTAGTCGCGCCGACTCGCGTACCAATTCGATTTCCAGGGGTAGATGACCCCCAGCCGGAACCCGTACGGGTGAACTTTCTGTCCCACTACTCCTCGTCTCCCATCGTCTCGACCACGACGGTCACATGCGACGTACGCTTGCGGACCCTCGTGGCGCGGCCGTAGGCCCTCGGGCGGTAACGGCGTAACGTCGGTCCCTCGTCCACCCAGGCCTTAGAGACCAGCAGGTTCTCCGCGATCACACCGGGCCTCTGCTCCGCATTGGCGACGGCGGAGTTCAGCAGCTTCTCGAGGTCGCGCGAGGCGCCGAGGGTGGACAGGCGGAGGATGCGTCTGGCCTCCTCCACGTGCTGACCGCGGATGAGGTCCACGCCCCGCCGCATCTTCCGCGGCGACGTGCGGACGTACTTGACCGTGGCTCGAGCTTCCATCTACCGGGGTCCCGTCTTTCGCTCATCCCTCGAATGCGTACGGAACGTGCGCGTCGGGGCGAACTCGCCGAGCTTGTGCCCGACCATCGATTCCGACACGAACACGGGGACATGCTTGCGACCGTCGTGGACCGCGATCGTGTGCCCGATCATGTCGGGCACGATCGTCGAACGCCGCGACCAGGTCTTCACGACCCTCTTCTCGCCACGCTCGTTCATCCCGGCGATCTTGACCATGAGGTGCTCGTCCACGAACGGACCTTTCTTCACGGACCTCGCCATCAGCCACGCCCCTTCCCACGACGCCGGATGATCTGCGAGTTCGACGCCTTCTTCTTCTTCCTGGTACGGCCTTCCTTCTTCCCCCATGGCGACGTCGGATGACGGCCCCCCGAAGCCTTGCCTTCACCGCCGCCGAGGGGGTGATCGACCGGGTTCATCGCAACGCCTCGCACCGACGGCCGTTTGCCCTTCCAACGGTTGCGTCCTGCCTTGCCGAGCGAGATCAGCTCGTTTTCCGCGTTCCCCACGACCCCGACCGTGCCCTTGCAGGTAGACGACACCGTGCGCATCTCGCCCGAGGGGAGCCGCAGCGTGGCCAGCTTCCCCTCCTTGGCCATCAGCTGGACGCTGGTCCCCGCCGAGCGCGCCATCCGGGCGCCGGCCCCCGGCTTCAACTCGACCGCATGCACCACCGTGCCGACCGGGATGTTCCGCAACGGCAAGGAGTTCCCCGGGCGGATCTCGGCGCCGTCCCCGGACATCAGCATGTCGCCGACCCTGACGCCGTCCGGCGCGAGGATGTACCGCTTCTCGCCGTCCGCGTAGTGGAGCAGGGCGATCCGGGAGCTCCGGTTGGGGTCGTACTCGATCGTGGCGACCCTGGCCGGGATCGCGTCCTTGTTGCGGCGGAAGTCGATGACGCGGTAGCGACGCTTCGTGCCGCCGCCCTGGTGCCTCGCGGTGATCCGGCCGTGCACGTTGCGCCCGGCCTTCTTCCGCCCCTTCGCCAGCAGCGACTTCTCGGGCGTCGAGCGCGTGATCTCGTCGAACGACGACACGCTGGCCCCTCGTCGGCCCGGCGTCGTCGGCTTGTACTTGCGGACGGCCACGGCTACGACCCCCCACCCTCGAAGATCTCGATGCTGTCGCCCTGGGCGAGCGTCACGATCGCGCGCTTCTCGTCGGGACGGTGGCCGCGCGTGTAGCCGCGCCGCTTCATCTTGCCGCGACGCTTCAGAGTGTTGACCGAGATGACCTGGACGTCCCAGATGGTCTGGACCGCCTCCTTGATCTCCGTCTTGTTCGCGCGCGGGTCGACCAGGAATGTGTACGTGTTGTGCTCGATACCGGCGTAGGACTTCTCAGAGACGATGGGACGGAAGATCACGTCGCGGGGCGACTTGTTCACTCCGCCACCTCCTTCTCGTTCCCTGGCACGTTCCCTGGCGCCTCCGCAAGCGCCTTGCTCCGAGCTCTCCTTGGCGTCTCCTGCGTCTCGGACGCCGTCGCCGTCTCCTGCCGTGCCCGGGTCAGGCCGTCGATCGCGGCAGCGGTGAACAGCACGCGGTCCGCCAATAGCACGTCGTAGGTCCCCAAGCCGTTGGAGTAGGCGATCTTCACGTTCGGGAGATTCCGGAACGATTTCTCGACGGCACCGGACTCGGTCGGGACAGGCAGGACCAGGAGGATCCGTCCCTCGAGCTCCAGCGAATGGAGCACGCCCACCGCCTGACTCGTCTTCGGCTCGTCCCATCCGAGCTCGTCGACGACTGCCAGCTTGCCGCTGAGCAGGGCGTCGGTGAGGGCGGATCGGAGGGCTCCCCGACGCATCTTCTTGTTGACCTTCTGAGAGTGATCGCGCGCCGTCGGGCCATGGGCAACCCCGCCGCCGACCCATTGGGGGGATCGGATCGAGCCCTGACGGGACCGGCCGGTGCCCTTCTGTCGCCACGGCTTCCTGCCGCCCCCGCGGACCTCGCCTCGCGTCTTCGTCGAGTGCGTGCCCGCGCGGATCCCGGCGAGGCCCGCGACGACCACCTGATGCATCAGCGGCACGCTCACCGTCGACTCGAAGATCTCGGCGGGAAGGTCTCGGGGGCCGGCCTCCTTCCCGGCGACATCACGCATCTCGATCGAAGCCATCAGGCAGTCCTTTCCGCCGAAGCCCTACCTGGGAGCGCCTTGACGGCGGACCGCGCCATGAGGATGCCCCCGTTCGGACCGGGGACCGCGCCCTTGACGAGCAGGAGGCCGCGCTCCGCGTCCGCTTGCACGACCTCGAGGTTCAGGACCGTCACGCGCACGTTCCCGAATTGACCCGCCATGGGCATGTCCTTGAACACCCGGCTGGGGGTGGCGCATGCACCGATCGCCCCGGGCGCGCGGTGCTTGCGCTTCGTGCCGTGGCTGGCGCGGAGCCCATGGAATCCGTGTCGCTTCATCACACCCGTCGTGCCGTGGCCCTTCGAGACGCCGACCACGTCGACCCTGTCGCCGGGGCTGAACACGTCGACCGTGATCTCCTGGCCCGGCTCGTAACTCCCGGCATCGTCCGTCCGCAGCTCGACCACGTGGCGGCCCGGCGTGGCGTCGTGCTTCTCGAAGTGTCCTTTCATCGGCCTGGTCAGATCGCGAGGCCGGAGGGTGCCGAAGGAAAGCTGGACGGCGTCGTACCCGTCGGTCTCCTTCGTCTTGACCTGGGACACGACCGACGGCCCCGCTTTGATCACCGTGACCGGCACGGCGCGGGTGTCGTCGAAGATCTGGGTCATCCCCAGCTTCGTGCCCAAGATGCCCTTCGTCGCAGCCATCGCTCCTACAACTTGATCTCGATGTCGACCCCGGCCGACAGGTTCAAACGCTGCAGCTCCTGCACCGTCTTGGACGTGGCGTCCACGATGTCGATCAATCGCTTGTGCGTGAGCATCTGGAAATGCTCCCGCGAGTCCTTGTACTTGTGCGGCGAGCGGATCACCGTGTAGATCGATCGCTCGGTCGGCAGGGGAACCGGTCCGACGACCTTGGCACCGGTGCGCGTCACGTGCTCGACGATGTCGCGCGCCGCCACGTCCAGCATCCGGTGGTCGTACGCCCGGAGCTTGATCCGGATCTTCGGTCCCGCCACTGATTCGTCCCCTCGCCTCTCGGTTCCTCGGCGTCCCTACTTCAGGACCTTGGTGACTCGTCCGGCCCCGACGGTGCGCCCGCCCTCGCGGATCGCGAACCGGAGACCGTCCTCCATCGCGATCGGCTTGTCGAGCTCCACCCGCATCTCCACGTTGTCCCCGGGCATCACCATCTCGACGCCTTCGGGCAGATGGGCCACACCGGTCACGTCGGTGGTCCGGAAGTAGAACTGGGGCTTGTAGCCGTCGAAGAACGGCGTGTGCCGACCGCCTTCCTCCTTGGACAGGATGTAGACGTTGGACATGAACTCGGTGTGAGGGGTGATCGAGCCGGGCGCGGCGAGCACCTGGCCCCGTTCCACCTCGTCCTTGTCGATGCCCCGGAGCAGGACACCCACGTTGTCCCCGGCCGTGATCTCGTCCAAGAGCTTGCGGAACATCTCGAGGTCGGTGGCGATCGTCTTGCGGGTGTCCCGCAGCCCGACGATCTCGA
>JALZDC010000053.1 GCA_030862755.1 Actinomycetota bacterium | reverse complement strand
CACTGGTTCTGGTCCGATCAGTACGACGTCAACCTCCAGTACGCCGGGTTCGCGATGAAGTGGGACAGGGTCGTGACTCGCGGCTCGCTGGAGGATCGCGACGGCGTGGCGTTCTACCTGAACGAGGGGGTGCTCTTGGCCGTGCTCGGGCTCAACCGCGGGAAGGATGTGCGGCGGGCGATGAAGCTGATAGCGGCGCGGACCACGCCCGACGAGTCGGCGCTCGCCGACGAGGACGTTGACCTGAGGACCCTGGTGGAGAAGAAGTAGAAACATGGACCTGTATCCCTGGATCGTCTACGTGCACGTCGCCGGGGTGCTCGTTTTCGTGCTCGGTCACGGCGCGTCGGTGGCCGTGGCCTTCAAGGTCCGTTCCGAGCGTGAGCCACAGAGGATCCAGGCACTGCTTCAGCTGTCGACGTGGGCGCTGGGGATCTTCTACGTGGGGGTCCTGCTCCTGCTCGGCGCCGGGATATGGGCGGGGTTCACCCCCGGGATCGATGGGTCCTGGTGGAGCGACAGATGGATCTGGGTCGCGCTGGGGACGTTCGTGCTGACCATGTTCGCCATGTACGGCATCGCGTCCAACTACTACAGGCGCGTCCGTACCGTCGTCGATGCCATGGTCGACGGGTCCCAAGCGGTGAGCGTGGAGCGCCTGGTCGAGGTCCTCAGCGGTCCCCGGCCGTGGCTCCTCGCGGTGATCGGGTTCGGCTCGCTCTTCTTCATCCTCTACCTGATGCTCTTCAAACCCTTCTAACCATGGCGTATCGCACGATCATGGTCGGGACCGACGGGTCCACCACGGCGGAGCGCGCGACCAGGGCGGCGACGAACCTGGCCGGACGCCTCCGGTCCCAGCTTCGGATCGTCACCGCGTTCGGCAGCAACCTGGACCAGGAGTCGGCGACCGCCGTACTGCGAGACGCCCGGGCTGCCGTACGGGCGCAGGGCGTTGAGACCAGAACCCACCTCCAGGAGGGAACGCCCGACGAGGTGATCACCGCCCTGGCGGATCGCGAGGGCGCCGACCTGATCGTCGTCGGCAACGTGGGGATGGGTAAGGCCAGCCGATTCCGGCTCGGGGGGATAGCCGAGCAGGTCGCCCACGGGGCGCCCTGCGACGTCCTCATCGTGCACACCCGCGAGGAGAGGCCGGAGGCGGGCGCCTATAGAAACATCCTGACGGGGACGGACGGTTCTGCGACGGCAACAGAGGCCGCCCGGAAGGCGTTCGAGCTGGCCGAGATCCTGGGCTGCACCGTGACGCTCGTCCACGTAGGGGACCCGTTGCTCGGCGCGATCGCGCTGGAGCGCACGACGAAGGAGCGTCCGGGCGCGGCGAGCGTGCGGACAGAGGCGCTCGAGGACGGCGACCCCGCCGACCGGATCGTCGAGGTGGCGAGCCGCGGAGACGTTGATCTCGTGCTGGTGGGCAACAGAGGACTGGCCGGAGCCAGGCGCTACCTGCTCGGCTCGATCCCCAGCAAGATCGCCCACGGTTCGCCGGTGGACGTGCTCATCGCCAAGACCGTGGGACGAACTGTCGACGACATCGTCCCGGGCCACGGGGGCCTCGTGGACGTCGAGGGGCGAAGGCTCGCGGTGTACAAGGACGCGGATGGCTCGGTGATATCGCTCTCTCCCAGGTGCCAGCACATGGGATGTACGGTCGATTGGAACGACGCGGACAAGAGCTGGGACTGCCCATGTCACGGCTCGCGTTACAGGTTCGACGGAGCCGTTTTCCAGGGCCCGGCCAAACGGGACCTGGACAGGGAGGAGGTCCGATGAGACGAGCAACGATGTCCATCCTGGTCCTGACCGGAGTCTTGCTCGCCGCTCCGGCGGCCGCGGCTCAGGACGAGGAACACCGCGATGAGCACGAGCATCTGGTCGTCCTCACAGGTGGTGCCCGAGTGGACGCCGATCAGAGCTTCCACGACGTAGTGGTGTTCCACGGCGACGTAACCATGGATGGTGAGGTGCATGAGAACCTCGTGGTGTTCCACGGCGACGCGGAGGTCTCCGGAACCGTGGGAGCCGACGTCGTCGTCTTCAACGGAGACCTCACCATCCGCTCGGGGGCCAGCGTGCTCGGCGACGTCGCCTCG
>JALZDC010000035.1 GCA_030862755.1 Actinomycetota bacterium | reverse complement strand
CGCTCGTAGCGCACGCCGAACCAGACCTCTTCGCCCTCACGGTGCTCGAACCGTTCGATCAGGCGCATCCCCACCTTCTCCGCGACACGGATCGAGGGGAGGTTGTCCGCGCTCGCGTAGGCACGGGCGACGTCCGCGCCGAGCGTTCCGAACGCGTAGTCGAGGAGCGCCCGGACGGCCTCGGTGGCGTAGCCTCGCCCTTGTACGGCTGGCGACATGGTGTATCCGACCTTGATGACGCCGGGCTCCCCGTCCGCCGGGCTGAGGCCCACATCGCCGACGAGCCGGCCACCCTCGCGCTCCTCGACGGAGAACTGCACCCACCCGCCGGATTCCCCGGGCGCCCTACGGGCCATCTCCTCGATGTCGGCCCGGACCCCCTCCGGATCGGTCCGTTCCCACCCCTGCTGACGCTGGACCTCCGGGTCGGTGCGATACGCCGAGATCGTCTCCGCGTCCTCCGGCCGGGAACGGCGAAGGACGAGACGATCGGTGACGAGTGCCTCGAAGTCCGTGTCCGCGCGCATCGGGCGGGAAGCGTACCGAGTAGCCTGCGGCACGCTGTCAAACGTGCCGGCGAGTGCCCGCGAGCCCGAGGGAGGAACGGATGGAGCCATGGTCGTTCGAGGCGAAGGGTCGTTTCGACGAGCACACGCTCGAGAGCCGCGCGCTCCGAGGCAACCCCTTAGGTGATCCCCACGAGCGCCCGCTGTGGGTGTACGTGCCGCCGGGCTACGACGACGAGCCCGGCGCGCGCTACCCCTCCGTCTACGCGATCCAGGGCCTTACTGGCCAGCTCGACATGTGGCGGAACCGATCGCCGTTCCGTCGTAACTTCCCCGAGCTCGCGGACGATCTGTTCGCGCGAGGAGACGCGCCGCCCGTGATCGTCGTGTGGGTCGATTGCTGGACCTCCCTCGGCGGCAGCCAGTTCCTCGACTCCCCGGGCACTGGGAAGTACCTCACGTACCTCTGTGACGAGGTCGTGCCGTTCGTGGACGAGCGCTACCGGACGATCGCGGACAGGGATCACCGCGGCATCCAGGGGAAGTCCAGCGGCGGCTACGGCGCGATGGTGGTGCCGATGCTCCGGCCCGACGTCTGGGGCGGCCTCGCCACGCACGCCGGCGACGCGCTGTTCGAGGCCTGCTACCTGCCGGAGTTCCGGGAGTCGGTCCGCGCACTCCGCGACGAGTACGACGGTTCCTTCGACAACTTCTGGAAGGACTTCCGGAGCCGTCCGGCGCTCTCTAAGGAGACCGACGGGCACCTGCTGAACGACTGGTGCATGGCGGCGTGTTACTCGGCCGATCCGGACGGGACGGTACGGCTCCCGTTCGACACGGCCACCGGCGAGCTGCTCCCGGAGGTCTGGGAGCGGTGGCTCGAGCTCGACCCCGTGCGGATGGTGCCGAAGAACGCCGACACCCTCCGGTCGATGCGCGCGATCTACATCGACGCCGGCAAGAAGGACGAGTACTACCTCGACCTGGGAGCCGAGGCCTTCCGCCGGGAGCTAGAGGCCATCGGGGTGACCGACGTGTTCTTCGAGCTGTTCGAGGCGACCCACATGTCGATCGAGTACCGGTATCCTCTCGGCCTGAAGTACCTCGCGGAACGCCTCTCAGCGTGATCGCGCACCGCAGGATTCCGTAAACAGGCGCTTACGATTTGTGCGATGCAGCCCCTCGGAGGGCCCGCATCCGGCGGGCCGGTGAGGGGAGATCCCATGACGAATCACCTGCTGCTGTCAACGGTGGCCGCATGCCCGAGAGCGAGGAGGAACAGGCGGACCGTGATACGGGCCTGGACGACCTGGATGGAGGGGCTGGGTCCGGCCCTGAGGACGGGGGCAACCCCCTTCACGCCGAGGGCTGCCAAGACGATCGGGCCCGACGGCTCAGTCCGCGACGGCGACGGCCAGCGGCTATTCGATCGTCTCCGCCGATTCGTTGGATGCGGCGGCCGACCTGGCGAAGGGGTGCCAAAATGCTCGAAGGCGGCGCCTCGATCACCGTGTACGAAACTTCGCGGTGATGTAGCCGGCCCTACGGACCGGCCGCGACGCTTGATGGTGTCGATCCCTGCTCGTCCACGGCGATCACCAGCGCATCCAGCTCGTGGCCCTTCAGGGA
>JALZDC010000033.1 GCA_030862755.1 Actinomycetota bacterium | reverse complement strand
CGGCCGCGACGCGCCGGTGCCAGGAGCGGGCGCAGCGTGAGGGCGTCCGCGGCCGCGACCTCACGCCGTCGCTGTTGAGCTGCCTGGCGGAGGAGACGGACGGGCGCTCATTGATGGCCAACCTCGCCCTTCTGGAGGACAACGCCCGACTAGGCGGCCAGGTCGCGCGGCGCTTGGTCGCTGGAGTCTGAACGGATCAGCCGGCTCGGTCGAGAGCGTCTCCGTCACCGCGCCCCGTGCGATGCCAGCCGACCGCCGCGACCGCCCCGGCGGCGGCGATGAGCACCGACATCGCCAGGCCGAACCCACCTCCGAGCGGGAGCCCGCCCAGCCCTGCGACCGTCCCCACGACGAGGATCCCGGCCATGCCGATGCACGGCGCGAGGGCTACGCGAACGTCCCACCTCGCCGGCACCAGGATCGCCGACCATCCCAGTCCGATGATGAGCAGAACCACGATGGCGGCGGCGGTGTCGCGTACCAGGCTGCTGGCCGCCGGCGGGGCGAGCGGGCGGATGTCGCGCGCGGGACCGTCCTCGCTCGAGGCGGGGACGTTGCCGTCCCCCAGCAGCAGCACACCATCGGCGATCGCCCGGTTCGAGGGATCGGTCGCCAGCCGGCGGAAACGCTTCATGAACGGCTCGAGTGACAGGGCGATCGCACCCTCGACGCGCATCCGAGAGACCCCATCCGCCGAGATCGAGGCGTTCTTCAGCTCGACGCCCTCGAGCCCGGGCGGCAGCTGGTCCGGCGGCGCCTCGGCGCGTTCGAACAGCGTCCTGGGCTCGCCCTCGAAGACCCCGACCCGGGGGATCAGCCAAGGTGGAGCGAGCATGCGAACGCGCCGGAACGCTCGTCCCGGGCGATGCGAGACCACGACGACGACCTCCGGCGCCTGGACCCGTACGGCGTAGGCCACCGCGGCCTGGATCAACGGAAGCTCTTCCTCTGTGATCGACGGTCCCGACCCGTCGATCACGTCCCCGGCCGCCAGCGCGGACAAGATCAGGATGCCGGCAAGGACGGCGCTCCCGATGGCGACTGCGGGGGCGCGGAGCCTTCCACGGACCTCGGAGGCCCAGGTCACGAGCGACGAGAGGAGCACGGCCGCCAGGAGGGGAAGCGCCATCGTCGCTCCCAGGAATCGCATCAGCGGCAGATCGATCCCCGCGACGTACAGGATCGACGCGACCACCGCCGGAAGGAGCCAGGCCCCGAGGAGGAGGGTCGCGTGTCGGAACGGACCGCGATCGCGGAAGGTCCGGAACATCGCCGCGATCGAACCGCCGGCTGCAGCGACCGCTGGGACGCGGTAGCGGGGGAGGAGGTTCACGACGTTCGCGCGGAAGTGGCGGCCGGTTCCACGATGCGGGAGATTGGCGCCGGGGGTGAGGAGCAGTGGCCCGGCTCCCACCAGGGACCCTGCGCCGAGTGCCGCCGAGACGCGCACCGACGGCGTCGACGACCAGGTGTCTCCCCTCCCTCGCCGACGGAGCGACTCGGGCAAGAGGAACACCGCGTACACGAAACCGATCGCGACGAACAATCCTCCCACCGCCCAATGCATGAGGAGCCCGCCCGCGAGCAAGACCGTGGCCAGGCGACCCGCGCCTCGCCCGTCCGCCAACCACACGAGCGCGGCGGCGGCTCCGACGATCAGTCCGTCCGAGAGGGCATTGTCGAGGCGGCTCCGCGTAGTCAGGGCGAACGGCACCGAGACCGACACCATGATGGCGTAGATCGGTGAGGCCCATCTCGGCTCGCCGGCGGCCCGGGCGAATGCCCATGCGGCGGCCGCAAGGAGACACGCCGCGAGCGCGGGCGTGATGAACATCAAGCGCCACGGCGGGACGCCGACGGCGGAGAGCACCGACGCGAGCACCGGCAGCCCGACACGGTCGGGGTTCACCTGGAAATCGAACGGGGCGGCGTCGAACAAGGACCGCAGGTCCGATGCGGCCGCGACCCTGGCTCGCCACAGATGCACGGACGTGTCCGGCCCTGGGGGAACCACGAGCTTCCGCTCGATCGGACTCCGCAGGAAGAGGCCGGCGATCAGGACCACCGAGAGCACCAGGCCCGCACCGAGTGTCACATCGCGCGCCGTGCCGCGATGGCTCGCCGTGCCCGCCGGGCTCATCGCAGCCAGGTCTGGATGATGACCTTGAGGAAGTTCCAGCCGTACCGGAAGGACTTCGGCTTCTTCGACTCGCCTCCCGCCCGGGCCAGGAACGTGACCGGCACCTCGACCACCTTCGCCCGGTGCCGGAGGGCCTCGATCAGGATCTCGCTCGTCCAGAACTGATCCTGCTTCAGGACCACCTTCTCCAAGAGGTCCGATCGAGCCGCTCGATATCCCGACGACGGATCGGTGATCCGCTGACCGGTGAGGATCGTGATGATGCGCGAGAAGACGTGGACACCGAGGTGCCTGACGAGGCTCTCCCGCTCGAACGAGCCGAGCAGCCGTGACCCGTTCACGTAGTCGGCCTGGCCGGCAAGGATCGGAGAGATCACGACCGGGATCTCCTCCGGGAGATGCTGGCCGTCCGAGTCCAGCGTGACGACCACCTCCGCGCCGAGACGGAGCGCGATCTCATACCCCACGCGCAGCGCGAGCCCCCCGCCGCGCCGGATGGGCAACTCGGCGACCAAGGCACCGGCCTCCCGGGCCACGGCGGCCGTGCGATCGGTGGACCCGTCGCTCACCACTACCGGGACGACGTGATGGCCCTCGATCATCCCGGGGATCTGCTTGATGACGGCCGCAACGTTCTCCGCCTCGTTGAACGCGGGAGAAACCGTCACCAGCCGGGGACCGTCCGGCAAGTTGCTCGCCCGCCCCCAGTCGAAGCGTTCCTGTCCTAGCGCCTCCACGAGCAACCGGATGCTCCGTTCGTTCGTGTCCGCAGAGGTCTGCGCGCGCAGGTACAGGAAGAAGAGCACGCCGACGGCCACCAACAGGGCGAAGATCACGCCGTCGGTCCCTCGTTCGAAGTCGAACGTACGCAACAGCGGGTCGAAGAGCGGCGGGTAGATCGCCAGCGCGAGCACGGACGCGCAGAGCGCGAACAAGATGATCAGGTTCAACCGGCTGATCTGACGACGTTCGTAGCCGCGGACGATCATCACGAAGAGACCGACCGCCGCGAGACCGGCGAGGATCCTGATCGCTGGCATGCGCTAGCTCGAGGGAGCCTCGACCCCCGCCCGCCAGCGGTCCCGCGGGAGGATGGTGTCGGCGATCACGCGATCCTTGTGCCGTTCGATCACGCCGAACATCGACTCGACCAGCGTCTCCGAAAGGTCGTGGGGCTGCAGACCGAGGTCGAGCAGCTTCGTGTGCTTGGCGTTGTAGTAGTGCTCCTCGAGCTCGACGCGTGGGTTGTCGATCGGCTCGATCCGGACGCTCAGACCGTGCTCCTTTCCCGCGCGCTGGACGATCTCGGCCAGCTCCATCACAGAGAACTGCTCGGTGAACTGGTTGAACACGCGGAACTCGCCGCGTTCGGCCGGATGCAGCACGGCGAGCTCCACGCACTGCAGGGTGTCCACGATGTTGAGGTACCCGCGGGTCTGGCCGCCCTTCCCGTAGACGGTGAGCGGGTGCCCGATGACCGCCTGTACGCAGAAGCGGTTGAGTGCCGTCCCGAAGACGTCATCGTAGTCGAAGCGGGTCGCGAGGCGCTCATCGAGCTTCGTCTCGTCCGTCTCGATCCCGTACACGACCCCTTGGTTCAGGTCCGTCGCCCGGATCCCCCACATCCGGCAGGCGAAGTGGATGTTGTGGGAGTCGTGGACCTTCGAGAGGTGATACAGGCTGCCGGGCAGCTTCGGATACAGGATGGTCTCTTTCCGCCCGTTGTGCTCGATCTCGAGGTAGCCCTCTTCGATGTCGATGTTCGGCGTCCCGTACTCGCCCATCGTGCCGAGCTTCACGAGATGAGAGTCGGGCGTGTACTCGCGCATCGCCCACACGACGTTCAGGGTGTTGACGACGTTGTTCTGTTGCGTGAACACCGCGTGGTCGCGGTCCCGCATCGAGTACGGCGCGGAGGGCTGCTCCCCGTAGTGGACGATCGCGTCTGGGCGGAAGTCACGGAAGAGGTCGCTCGTGAGGTCCCACTCGACCAGGTCGCCCTCGGTGACGCCGATCTCCTTGCCGGAGACCTCCTTCCACGCCGCCGCACGTTCTGGGAGCGAGCCGAGGATGGGGACGAGGGTGTCGGTGCCGACCTCCTCGTGGGCGCGCCGCCGCAGGTAGTTGTCGACGACGTGCACCTCGTGTCCACCCTGCGAGAACCGCATCGCGGTGGGCCAACCCAGGTAGCCGTCGCCGCCCAGGATGAGGATTCGCATGACGTTTGGGTTCCTTCCAGAGGGGTTGGAGACTCGGCCGATTCTACCCGGGACCCCCGCGCATCTCGCTCAACGCGGGCATGTCTTCCCCGCGCATGCTTCGAGTCGCCCGAGGATCCCTGAGAGCCTGGCGACGTCCGGATCGTTGTTCGGGAGACCGTCACGGAGCATGTTCACGAGCTGGTGCGGATCGCTTCGAAGAGAGTAGTACTCGCGGAAGATGACGTTCCCGGCTTCGTCCAGGTACTCGATGTATTCGAGGTGACGCGTGATGAGTGCACGCCAGGTGGGAACCGGATAGGCGGGCAGCCTCCGGAACTCGAGGAGGAGGCGGCTTCGGTTCGCGTCTGGATCGAGGAGGTTCAGGCCGTCGGGCGTGGCCGACGGCTCGAGGGCCGCCGCGGAAAGGATCGTGGGAGCGAGATCGATCCCCGCGACCAAACGCTCATCCGTCTCGCCGGGGTCGAGGCGCCCCGGCCATCGGAGGTACAGGGGGACACGAACCGATGAGAGATAGGGGGTGGACTTGCCGAACAAGGAGTGCTCCCCCCACTGGAACCCGTTGTCCGAGATGAAGACGGCCATCGTGTCGTCCAGCTCATCCAGCGCCTCGAGGCGAGTCATGATGCGGTCGATCTGGTCGTCTGCGGCGACCAGGGAACGAAGCTGTGGCACCCGACGCGATTGGATCTCCGAGACGGTGGGGATGCGCTGCTTGCGTACGAAAGGCGGCTTATCGCGACGGTCCTCTTCCCTCATCGCGAGTGAAAGACGGAGCGGCGGCACGGGGAGATCGAGGTATCGCGGCTCGACCTCCGAGGGTGGATGTGGCGCCATGAACCCGACGTGCAGGAACCACGGCACCTCGTCTCTCGATTCGCTCTCCTGGAAGAACGTGATCGACTTGTCCCCGATGAAACTCGTGGAGTTCTGGTCGACGACTTGGATGGCGCCATCGACGTTCCATTCGGCCCCTGCGTACTTGACGAGCGGAGTGGTCGCCCAGCGATCGAAGTTCGCGGGGTTCCGGTCGTTCGGCCAGTTGTTGAGGAACTTCCCGAAGAGGGCTGTGCGGTATCCGGCCTCGTGGAGGCGTTGTTGGATCATGAGCGGTTCCACCGCTGCAAGGGCCGAGGAGGTGATGCCTCTGCCGTAGATGTGGTGATTGTGGGCGTACAGGCCTGTGAGGAAGGACACGCGTGCGGGACAGCATCGCGGCGTCGCGGCGAACGCCTGTGTGAACTCGGTTCCCTGAGCACGGAACCACTCTGCAGTGTGCGGCATCATCGGTGAGAGAGGCACTCGCTGGTCATCGGTGACGATGAGAAGGATGTTCGGCCTGTCCTGAGAGGGAGCGGTTGGTTCCCCGCGTGCGGTGCATGCGTTCGCGATCAGACTGATCCCTAGTACTACGAACGAACCGCGACGCAAGATCCGCCGCAGGATCGTCCCGGAGAAGGACATGGATGCAATCATCGCAGATGGGGGATGGGACACGAGCCGGGGATGCCGCCGCCGTTCGATCCCACCGGAGTATGTTCCTCCTTCATGGCGTCGCACGGAGGGGTCGATCCTCGGCGGACATCCGGTTCGGGTGACCCGGAAGGGCCGTCTCCCCGAGAGCGATCGCTCGCGCGCGGTGCGCTCATCATCGTGGGCGCCGGAGTCCTGATCGCTCAGTTCGCGTTGATCTCGGCAGATCGCCCTCCGGGTTGGGATGAATCGATCTATCTCTCTCAGGTGACACCCGGGATGGACGCGATGCTGCTCAGAGCTTTCCGCGCTCGCGGGATCACCTACCTCGTCGCGCCGATCACGCTGCCAGGCGGGTCGGTGGAGCACGTGCGACTGTTCCTGATGGTGCTGTCCTCGGTCGCCCTCGCGGCGACGTTCTACGTGACTATCCCGCTGGTCGGCGCTGCCGCACCGATCGCAGCCGTGTTCCTCGCTTCGTCCTGGCTCTACCTCTTCAATGGATCGATCGTGCTCCCCAATCTCTGGGCCGCGATCCTGGGACTTGCCGCCGCCGTACTGACTGCCCGGAGGGTCGAGGGCGGGGGGACCAGATCCATGGTGCTCGCCGCCATCTCGCTCGGCGTGATGGCGCTATTCCGCCCTACGGAAGCGACGGTGGTCTTCGCCGCGATCGGTCTGTCTTTGCTTCTCTGGAGGCGAGCCTCCCGACGACTCATCGTTCCTCTGGGCGTCGCCTTGATCCTGGGCTTCCTCCCGTGGCTCGTGGAGATGTCCGTGCGCTTCGGCGGAACGCTTCGAGCGTTGGAGGTTGCCCACACCGAACACCATCTGAGCCTCGCCGACGCGGGGATGAATCTCGTCGCGTATCTCGCTGCGACCGACGGGGAAGCGTTCATCGATATCCCGATCCCGGGCGCACTCTGGTGGGCCGCGATGATCGTGCTCTCGGTCGTGGCGATCAGGCGCTCGAACCGTTCCCTGCGAACCGTCGTCATCCTCTGCTGCGTCGGAGCCCTGAGCCTGGCGGTTGAATACGTCGCGTTCGTGACGGCGGTCGCCCCCAGGTTCCTCCTCCCCGCATACGCGTTCGCGGCGCTCCCGGCTGCGGTGGGGCTCGTCTCGTTGTTGCGAGGCACGACAAACGCGCGGTACGGGGGAGCGCTCATCGCCCTGCTGATGATCCCCTGGATGGTGTGGCAGGTGCGCGTCGCGGATCGAGTGGCGGATCGGCAACATGGTTCCCTCCTCATGTTCCGGGAGGTGGGCCTAGAGCTTCGTAAGATGGCCGGTGGACAACCGTGCGCCTTCATGAGTCCGCACGGCTGGCCGGCGATCGAGTTCGCAGCGGGTTGCAGAGGATCGATCCTTCCGCGACCGCGTGGGCCCTCAGACCACGAGCTCCGGCGGCTCTCGACCAGCGAGGTGCAGGGTTTCGTCATCCTGCGTTTGCCTCCCCGCCCGCGGTCGGTGCTCAGCTCCATCGAACCGGCCAGCGTCCGTGGCCCGAAGATGACCTGGTACATCTACGAGATCCCGATGCTCCCGGAAGGGGCGCTCGAGAGGCTCAGGGTGGCCACGGTCGATGTGGGAGGAGACGATGCTCCCCTCCACCCACGTCGATGAAGCTTGAGGCAGGTCATCGGAAGACCGCCAGGAGCCTCATCACGCTCTGTGCCGCTGCGGTCGTATCGATCGCTCTTTACGTGCGTGCGTACGGACCGTCTGACGTCCACAACATCGGGTCGGACAGCAGCGCGTATATCGTGCAGATCCGCGCCGCGGCCGCCGGCGAGTTGGTGACAGAAGCGCCCCGACCAGGCGTCGCCCTCGCGGGGGCATTCTTCTCCGCCGCGAGGATCACCCCGATCGATCTCGCGCCGGCGCTGTTCTCGCTCGCCATGATGGCCTGTCTCGGGCTGGCCGCTGGCGCGTTGATCTCGACCGCTCTGCCTTTGCCGGGCTGGGCGATCGCGTCGGTGACTCTCCTCGTGGCAACGTGGGGAGGCACGGCTCGCCTCGGCGCGGGCCTCCTCGGCAACCTCGCGAGTCTGACGTTGTTCGTTGCGGCCATGGTGGTGATCCTGGGACGGGAGGGGAGCGGTTTCTCCGTGTGGGCATGGCTGCTCTTCACCGCATCGCTCGTGACGCACCCCGGCCTCCTTCCCGGATACGGAGCGATCCTGCTCGCCTGGATGGCCTTCGCGTCCATGGCTGGAAGGAGAACCGATCCGGTTCTCGTTCGGCTCGCGGATCCTCTCGGTGCGAGTCTCGCGTTCGTAGCTGCCACAGGAGCGCTGTCGCTCTTCATGTTGCGGCACGATCTCGGCGCAGGCGACGTCGCGACCTTCGTGGGTGGAGACGGGCGGTTCGAGGGGAGACTGGCCGAGATCGCGCATTGGATCGATCCGTGGATCACGCTACCGCTGCTGGGTCTCGGCATCGTCTCCTGGGTCCGGATGAGCGCGCATCCGCCGCACGATGCCACACGTCGGACGGCAACACACCTGGGCGTCGCCTGGCTATCCGTGGCGACGACCGGTCCAGTGGCTCTCCTCGCATACCCTGGATGGCCGGCTCATCGAACCGTGCTCCTCGGCGTCGCGGCCCCTATCGTCATGGGGGTCGGGGTGGTTGGCGCAGCGGAACTCATCCCACGAACGAGGGTCGCACCCTTCGTGACCGCTGGACTCGCATCAACCCTCTCGGTCGCCCTCGCTGCCGTGATGGTCGTCCCGTTCGCGCAGCGCGCGCGTGCTGATCGCACTCCGGTCAACCCGGTTGCGGCAGAGGTGGCCAGCTACCTTCGGGCGAGCAGGGTCGAGCGACCGGTCGTCGTGGTTTCGGACCCAACGGGCACCCCGGGCGTGCTGCTCTCGAAGAGCCGCCAGAACGCGATACGCGCTCTCGCACCAGACGGGGTCTTCATGCGCGTAGTCATCTATCTCGGAGACGAGCGACTGCTCCTGCAACGCCACCCCACCTTTCGCTCGGATGGCGATCCGTTCGCTCGTGTCTTCAACGACATCTCGCAGCAGCGATGGCCCGCTGTTCGCGCGATCATGGACGAGAGGCCGGTGGTCCTGGTGCCTCGGACGTGGGTCCGGACAGCCACCTGGCAACGGGTCAGCGCCGAGGCGGTCTCCGAAGCCCCCGGTCTCGCCATCCTCCAAGGCCCTCTCCCCGAAGAGGAGTTGCGTGCGGTGGGGCCAGTGACCCTTCCCAAAGGCGACATCGTGGTTCGAGCGTTGGCCATCATCGCGACGCTCGGGATCATCGGTGGAGGCTGGACACCGATCGCGCTGGGACGACGCAGCAGGCTGGCCACGGTGGTGGGGGTAGCGCCTGCGGTGGGTCTTGCCGTCGTGATCCTCGGTACAGAGGGGACGCTCCTCGGGGGAGGTGGCCCGGGCGGGGCGATCGGGCTCGTCGTTGTCTCCATCCTCGCCGGCGTGGGGTGGATCGTTTCCCTCGTCCGATGGCACCGGGCTGCGCCCTGACCCGACGAGCCTTGAGCCAGCGGTTGGTCACAACGGGCGAGACGGCAACGGCGAGCTCAGTTCAGCCAACGCATCGAGGACGCGATCGACCTCGCGGAGGGTGTGATAGTGACAGAAGCCGACCCGGACGGCGCCTCCTGAATCCAGCAGAGCGAGGCGTGCCATGACTTCGCGCGCGTAATAGTCACCGTCCCACGCGAAGATGCCTCGCTCGGCGAGTAGCTTGGTCGTCTCGCGGGGGGCTTGATCGCCGACGCGCAGGGCGAACGTCGGAGTGCGTTCGTCCAGCCGATCCACGTCGGAGATCCCCCACAATCGAACGTCAGGGAGAGACGCCACGCCTTCGAGGAAGCGCCGAGCCAGCTCTCGCTCGTGCTGGACGATGACCGCGTAGGCGGCCAGCAGACGCTTCCTCCGCGAACCATCCGGCCCGCCCAAGGTGCAGAGGTACGCGACTGCCTCAGACAGCCCCGCCAGTCCCTCGTGGTTCTGAGTCCCTGTCTCCCATCGCTCAGGCGACGCGTCGGGAGCAGGGACGAGCTTGTACGGGTGCAGCGTCTGCAGCATCTCCCGTCGTGCCGCGAGTATCCCGAGGTGCGGACCGAAGAACTTGTAGGCGGAACATGTGACGAGGTCCGCTCCCACGCCGTAGAGATCGATCAGGCGATGCTGGGCGAAATGGACGCCGTCGAGGGCGACCATCGCGCCCAGGCTCTTGGCCCGGCGGGCAAGCTCGGTCGCGGGAGGGATCGAGCCGACGGCGTTCGATGCGAGCGTGAACGCAAGCAATCTGGTGCGTTCGGAAAGCGATTCCTCGAACGAACTGAGATCGAGAGTGACATCACGCGTGTCGATGTCGACCCAACGGATCGTCGCTCCTGCATCCGCTGCCGCCAACGCCCACGGTCGGATGTTCGCATCGTGATCCAATCGAGTGAGGATCACCTCATCGCCCGGCCGGAGCGTCTTGCCGAACGAACGGGAGAGATGGAAGAGCAGCGTGGTCGCATTGGCGCCGAAGACGATCTCGTCCGGTTCGACTCCCACCAGGTCGGCGGCCGCGCGCCGAGCGTCGGTGATCACGGCGTCGGTCTCTTCGCTCGCGGGGAAAGAGCCATGGGTGTTGCTCAGGCCCCGGCGGTAGTGTCCCGCGACCGCATCGATCACGGTGTCAGGCACCTGGGACCCGCCGGGCGCGTCCACGAGGACCACCGCGCGACCGTCGCGGCCCAAGCGGGCGAGCGCAGGGAACCGTTCACGGATGCCTTCGACGTCGATCACGTAGCACAGGCTGCCTCAGGCGGACCCGACCGGCAAGCCGCGTGCGACCGGGGACTGCGGGAAACTGACCACGTGGAGTCAGGATGGTCGCAGGCAGCACGGCGTGGCACCCCGCATCATCTGACGACGTCCGCGGACCGCTCGGGTGCCGGCGAGCATAGGCCGAGCATCACCGTCGTCGCGGGGACGCTCATGTTCGTGATCCTCTGCTTCTTCGTCCTGCAATCCGTGCTCTTCCCGCGGGATCGACCGCCGGGCTGGGACGAGGCCGTCTACCTCTCGCAGGTCACGCCAGGTGCGGAACCCGCGTTCTTCGCCGGGTGGCGCGCGAGGGGTGTCACCCTTGTGATCGCACCGGCGATGTCGGCCGGCGCGTCCATCGCCGACGTGCGCACGTTCCTGATCATCCTGTCGACGGCTTCGCTGGGACTGACCCTCAGCGTGTGGATACCTCTGATCGGGGTCGCAGCCTCCCTTGCCGCTTTTTTGTTCTCGTTCTCGTGGATCGCGCTCCTGAACGCCTCGCAAGTGATGCCTAACTTCTGGGCCGCCGTTTTGGGCCTTGCTGCGGCCGGATTCACCATCCGGGGGGTCGAGGGCGAGCGCTCGCGCCACATCGTGTTCGCCTCGGCAGCGCTGGCCGCGACGGCGTTGATCCGCCCGACCGAGGCGACCGTCGTGTTCGTGGTCCTGGGAGCGTACGTGTTGCTCGGGCGGAAGAGATCGGGGACGGCCTTGCTTGCCCTCACCTCGGGCCTGGTCCTCGGATGGCTGCCATGGATGATCGAGATGTCGGTGCGCTTCGGCGGTCCGCTCCAGGCCCTCCGAGAGGCTGCTTCCGGCCCCCTGGCACGCGCGCCCGCCGTTCACAACGCGCTCCGGCATCTTTCATACACGGATGGGGAGCTCGTCGAGCGTGTGCTGCCGGTGCCCGGAATCGTGTGGTGGGGGATGCTCGGGTTGTTGTCGGTGGTGGGGCTCCTTCGGGCCACGCGCGAGGAACGGGTCGCGGGGCTGGTCGCGTCGTTCGCCGCGCTCGCCGTGACGATCGAGTACCTCGTCTTCGTGCCCGTCTCAGCCGCTCGTTTCCTCCTTCCCGCCTATGCGTTCCTGGCGGTTCCCGCTTCGATCGGCCTCGTGTCCCTCCTCCGAGGGAGAACCGTGGCCCGGAGCGCAGGGGTGATCGTCCTCCTCCTCGCGATCCCGTGGACGATATGGCAGGCCAGTGTGGCCGAACGAGTCGAGATGGCGAGCAGGCAGGTGAACGAACGATTCCGTGAAGTCGGTCATCAGCTCATGCGGCTCGCCGCGGACGCACCCTGCTCCTTCCTGAGCCCGCACGGCTATCCACAGATACAGATCGCGTCCGGATGCGCGGGAGACGAGTTACGGCGGGCACGAGGCCCGTCGGAGGGAGAGCTCGATCGGCTCAGGGACCGCGGCGGGTCGGTCTTCGTGCTCCTTCGGAATCCAGTACGTCCGTCATCACTCTTGGGCGCCGTCGAGCCGATGCGCTTTTCCGGATCGGACAACGTCTGGTTCATCTATCACCTCCCTGCAAGGCCCGAGCCGACCGAGCCGACGGGTGCGGGCTGATGTAGGTCGATCCGCGGACGGTCGCTGACGCGAGCTGCGCTCTCCCTGGGACGAGGGACGCGAGGTAAGGTCGGTTCCCTTGAGATCGAGAGACATCGAGGCAGAGCCGACTTCGCCCGAAACGAGGGATCCGCGGCCGACGGTGCAGGTGGGGTCGACGCGGTCCCCGGAGCGCGAGCGCCGGCTTGCCTGGTGGATCTTGCTCGTCGTCGGCGGCGGGTACCTGGTCGCGCAACTGGCTCTCATATCGCTCCACCGGCCGATCGGCTGGGACGAGGCGATCTACATGACGCAGGTAACCCCCGGGATGGAGGCGCTGTTCGTCGACGCGTGGCGAGCGCGCGGCATCACCTTGCTGATCGCTCCCGTCACGCTCCTCGGGGGATCGCTGGCAGACGTTCGGTTGTTCCTCATGGTCGCGTCGGCGGCTACCGTGACCGTCGCCTTCAGGATCTGGATACCCTTGATCGGTATCGCCGCCCCGATCGCGGCTTTCCTCTTCTCGTTCACCTCGCTGGGTCTCGTCAACGGATCAACGGTGATGCCCAACTTCTGGGCCGCGATCCTCGGCGTCGCGGCCGCCGGGCTGGTCGCCCGTCGCCTGGAGGGCGGCACGCTCCTTCAGGCGTTGCTCGCCGCCGCCGTGCTCGGGATGATGGCGCTCGTCCGGCCGACCGAGGCGACGATCCTGGCGGGTGCCGTCATGCTCTTCATCTTCCTCGTACGGCCGACGTCGTGGCGCTTGGTCGTCGGCCTCGCCCTCGGCCTGGCGCTCGGCTGGCTCCCGTGGATCGTCGAGATGTCCATCCGGTTCGACGGGCTGGCGAAGGCTCTGGAAGAGGTGAGAACCGCCGGGCATTTCGGAGACGTTTCGGTCACCCATAACGTCCTCGTCCACCTCGGGCGCACATACGGGCGAGCCAAGCTACCTGCCTTCGGGCTCCCGGAAGCCGGGCTCCTCTGGTGGGGTCTGCTCGTGCTCCTGGCGGCGATCGCCCTCCGCCGGCAGGGCGATTCCCCGGCTCGCTCGGTCGCCCTCCTCGGCTGGCTCGCCACGATCGCCTTCGCCGTGGAGTACTTCGTCCTGGTGCCCTTCACGGCGGGCCGGTTCCTGCTTCCCGTCTACGCGTTCGCGGCGGTCGCCGCGGCGATCGGGCTGGTGTCCCTGCTACGGAAGGGGATCGCGGCTCGCCTCGTGGGGGCCGTCGTTCTCGTCCTGATGGTCCCGTGGGCCGTCTGGCAGGGCGAGGTGGGAAGCAGCGTCGTCGCCGGGCAAGCTCGGGGCGGAACGAAGTTCGCCGCCGCAGGTCTGCTGCTCCGCGACCTCGCTGGCGGCCGCCCGTGTTCGTTCGTGAGCCCGGGGGCGTTCCCACAGGTCCACTTCGTTTCGGGATGCGTCGGCGAGCAGCTTGGCCCTCCGCCTCTTCCCACCCCGGCTCAGTGGGACGCTGCGGCGGCCGGCGAAGAGGTCTTCATCATCCTGCCCCGTACGGTTCACGCCGACCATCCGCTGGCGGTGCTCTCGCCGATCCGCTTCCGTGCTCCGAGGCGGATGTGGTTCATCTACCGGCTCTCCGAGCTCTACGAGTGAGGGAGCGGCTCGGGGATCAGGGACCGGCCGCTTCGAATACGGCTCGTTGGATCAGGCCGAATCGCTGTCGGACTCCGGCCGCCCAGCGCGCGGAGTCGAGGGCGCGGATCCCGGGGACCTCCTTCGGAACCAGGAGGGATCGGGTGAAGGAGCGCTCGTGGAGCCCGGCCCGCCGACCCGCGGACACCAGATCGCCTCGCGACCGCCATTCGTGGTCCCCCTCGGGCATCTTCAGGTTGAGGCGTTCGGCCGCGTGGAGGATCGGGGACCAGAGCGGGTTCGCGGTGACGACCACGGCGATCCCTCGATCGGTGAGCATGTCGGCGAGCGCCGCCATCATCGCGTCGAGATCCGGGACATGCTCCGCCACATCGGCGGCGACGATGTAGTCGAAGCGTTCGTCGAGCGGACCCTTCATGAGGTCGTGCACCCGGAACCGTAGACCGGGATGCTTCTGGGACGCGAGGGCGATCATCTCCGCGCTGATGTCCAGGCCGATGCCCTCGCGAGGCTCGAGCGAGGCCAGGATGTCGCCGGTCGCGCACCCGACCTCGAGCACGCGGCTCCCCGGCGGCACGACCTCACGGAGGCTCGCCTTGAGGGCCGCGTAGTAGTGGTGCGCCTTCGCCTTCCAGCGGTCGTAATCGGGCGCGACGTGGTCGAAGTGACTGCCGACGGGGTCGGAGCTCACCGGAACCGCAGCTTCCGGGCGCCGATCAGCGCCATCCGGGCGAGCAGGAGGCCGTGGCGCCACCGATCGATGTTGGTCGTCCCGTATCTCCGCTCCCGGTATCGCACCGGGACCTCCCGGATCTTCAGCCCGAGGTTCGCCGCGCCGAACAGGAGGTCGAAGTCCCCGAACGGATCGAAGTCTCCGAACGCCTTCCGGTTGGCGGCGATCCTGCGGTAGTCGCGTGCCCACAGGACCTTCGTCCCGCACAGGGTATCGGTCACCCGCTCTCCCAGGATCCAGCTGAAGATCAGGCTGAAGACCTTGTTGCCGGCGGTGTTGGCGAGGCGCATCGCGTTGTCCTCCATCGGGTAGACGAGCCTCGTCCCGTTGATGAATTCGCCTCGCTCCTCGACCAGGGCGAACCAGAACTTGGTCAGATCCTCGGGAGGAACGGTGAGGTCCGCGTCCAGGATCATCAGCACGTCGCCGGTCGCGAGCTCGAATCCCTTCCGGACCGCGTCGCCCTTGCCCGTCCCGTCTTGACGCGTCACCTTCACGTCGAGCTGCGGGTGCTCCGCGATCACCGCTTCGATCTCCTCGAAGGTTCCGTCGGTGGAGTGACCCTCCACGAAGATCACCTCGGTATGACTCCCGAGACGGGGGAGACGCTCGACGGCCTCCCGGATGTTGCCGCGCTCGTTGCGGGCCGGGATGACCACGGTGCACGTCGGCTCGGCGATCCTGGGAGCCACGTCGGCTTTCCGGGGTCTCGCGGTGACGAAGGAGATGAGCCCCAGCCGGTTGACCAGCGGGATGGCGCCCAACACGGTGTTCAGCGGCCGCGTCAGCCAGGCGGGCCCGACGGGCAGCGGCGTGCGGTAGCCGGACTTCACGACCTCGAGGTCGGCCAGCTCGACGAGATTCGCCAGACCGTCGTTGGAGAGCCAGCTCTGGAGCGGTTGGCGGATCTTCCATCCCAACTCCTCCGCGACCCACAGGAGGGGTTCCCACGCGAAGTTGTAGTAGGCGACGATCACTCGTGACGACGGATGGGTCACGCGGGTCAGCGCGAGGAAGAACGCTTGGACGTCGATCAGGAAGCCGACCACGTTGCTCGCGATCACGTAGTCGAAGGTCCCGGAGATCGGCAACCGCTCGACGTCGCCACAGATGAAGTCGAGATCGGGGTGGCGGCGGCGCGCCTCGACCAGGGTGGGGAGCGAGAAGTCCACGCCGACACCGCGAGAGGGCTGGAGGGACGCGAGGAGCGATCCGTCGCCGCAGCCGAGATCGAGCACGGTCGAGCCAGGTGCCACCTGGTCGCGGATCAGCCGGTAGAGGTCCTCGTAGTAGTACCCGTGCCGGGCACGCTCCTCGGGGTGTCGGGGCGCGACCCGATCGAAATGACGGCGGACCCGGCGGCGCGCGCGGTCGTCG
>JALZDC010000017.1 GCA_030862755.1 Actinomycetota bacterium | reverse complement strand
GCTGGCGATCTCCATCCCCAGGGCGTACACGCCGTTGTTGCGCCGGACCAGGTATCCCTCGTAGGCCAGCGTCCTGACCAGGTGGTACGTGGTCGGAAGCGCGATGTCGCACCGGTGGGCGATCTGCTTCGCGTTCAGGCCCTCTGGGCTGTCCCCGACCTCTTCCAGGATCCGCAGCGCGCGCGACACGCTCTGGATCAGATCGGTCGGCCTCCCCGACACCATTTCAACCGATCTCCTGCTGCGATGAAGTGCTGTGAGCTGACTCGGTGTGACGCCGGGTCCTTACCTGGCTCTCAGGGGCCGGCCCTAGCGTCTCGTTCAGTATATGAAATGTCCTTGATCAGCGGAAACGATCGCACAAGGATCATTTCGCGGGGGTTTGCCGCTGCGTCCGCTTAGGGCGCCTACCGCCAGCAGTTTTGTTGCCGCAAGGGGGAGGCCTGAATGGCTGAGAAGTACAAGAAGTACTACCCGGATCCGTCCGAAACACCGCCGATCGACGTCATGCCGGCGTCGAACGGAGAGTTCATGCCCCCGGACCCGACTCCCGCCCAGCGGAAGATCATGGCCCTCCAGAACGAGAAGATCGGGAGGTCCGTCGCAAGTTCGGGATGAGCCGTCGGCAGTTTGTCCGCACGGCCGCCGCTTATGGGATCGGCGTCTGGGCCATCGACCAGGTGACCGGCGGCAAGTGGGGCAACTATGCCTGGGCCGACGGCACCAAGACGACGAAGGCCTGTGACCTCGAGAACCCCGGTTCCCAGCTGGCCAACCTGCCGGGCGAGTTCATCCTCGACACCCAGGGCCACGTGCTGGACTCCGACATCAACGCCAAGTGGCGCACGCAGGAGCCCGGCTTCATGCAGTTCCTGCTGCTGTGGACGACCCAGGCGATGGGTGACTACCCGGGCGTCAACGAAGACGGCCCCCGGGGTTTCGGAGCCGGCGAGCTCGACCCGGTCGAGAACCTGGGCCGGTACCACTACTTCAAGGAGATCTTCCTCGACAGCTCCGAGACGGTGAATCTGCTCACCGCCCTGCCTCGGCTGCCCGACGAGGTCAACATCACGCCCATGAAGTTCGCCGCCGAGACGCGGGACATGGTCAACAACCTGACCCAGTCGGAGCGCTGCTTCGTCCACGCCTTCTCGCAGCCCAACCGGGGCTACCAGGGCGAGGGCAAGGTGCCTGCCTTCCAGCAGGAGGACTTCGAGTGGATGTCCAGCATCCAGGGCCCGCTGGACGTGCGGGGCTGGAAGCTGTACTGCGGCTGGGGTGACCCCGGCCTCGGCGCCATCGGCGGTGAGGGGCCGGCCACCAACGGCTGGTGGTTCGACGACGAGAACGGTATGGCCATCGTCGAGCACATCCGCCGGATCCACCAGAAGACCAACCGCCCGCCGGTGGTCTGCACCCACAAGGGCCTGGCCTTCAACGGCACGTTCGACTCGGCCAAGTTCTCGCCGCGGGACATGGGCATCATCGCCGTCCAGTTCCCCGACATCACGTTCTTCACGTACCACTCGGGGTTTGACGGCGAGCACATGAAGGCCTATCCGGGCGACGACGCGGTCAACTCCTCGAACCGGGGCGTCGACTGCTTTGTCAAGAGCCTCCGGGAGAACGGGCTCGACGCCACCCGCTTCGTGCCTCCTGGTCTGGAGCACGGCAACTCGCCCAACATGTACGCCGAGATCGGCACGACCTGGTGGGCCAACATGAGCGACGCCGACCGGGCCACCCACCTGCTCGGCAAGCTCATCACCTACGTCGGCCCCCGGCGGATCGTGTGGGGCAGCGACTGCATCTGGTACGGCAACCCGCAGCCCCAGATCGTGCTGCTCCGGGCGCTGCAGTTCTCCGACCAGGCCAAGCAGCTCTACAACCTGCCGTACGGGCTCGACGGCGACGTCGAGGACCCGACCAAGCGGGCGCCGAGGCCGGAGCGGACGATCCGCAACGGGATCCTCGGGCGCAACGCGGCCGAGGCGTACAACATCGACGC
>JALZDC010000112.1 GCA_030862755.1 Actinomycetota bacterium | reverse complement strand
CGGGATGCGGCAGCCGGGGTGGTCGTCTAGCGGAGATCCGCCAGGTCGATCGAGCAGCCTGACTCGACGCTTCGGCCGATGCCCTCGAGCACCGCCGCGACCTCGATCGCCTCCGTCACGCCGGTCTCCGGCTGAGCCTCCCCGCGGATGCACCGCACGAACTCGGCGATCTCATCGACCATCGTGTCGATCGTCTCGACCGCCTGCTCGCTCCGTGTCGGATCGCTCCGCGCTTGCGCGTACAGCCGCTTGCCATCCTCCTCGTTCCAGGCCGCGGCGTTACTGCCGTAGACGGACAGCGAGACGACGGGAGGCGCGAAGTACGACGTGTTGATCGAGCCGATCGGCCCCGACGCGTACCCGATCAGCACGGTGGTGGCCTCGTCGAGGTCGTTGAAGCCCTGGGTCCGCGCGCTGAAGGACGTGACCCGCGCCGCCGGTCCGACGAAGTAGTGGAAAGTGTCGACGGTGTGCACGCCCAGCGCCGTCATGCCGCCGAACGGGCACTCGGCGGGGTCCTTCCTCCAGGCCGGTAGGTCGGGCTTGTGCCCGCCCGCCGCGGTGTGCATCCCCTCGAGCTGGAGGACGGCCCCGAGCTCGCCGCCGTCGATCATCGCCTTGATGCGACGGTTCGCGGGCTGCCGGCGGCGGTTGTGCCCGGCCTGGACCACGACGCCCGACTGGGCCGCAGCCTCGCCTACGCGCTTGGCATCGGCCACCGTGAGCGTGAGCGGCTTCTCGACGAACACGTGCTTGCCGGCCTCCGCCGCGGCCTCCGCGATGTCCGCGTGCGTCGAGTGCGGGGTGGCCACGAGGACACCGTCCAGCTCCGGATCCGCCACCATCTCGTCGAGGTCGCCGACCGCTCGAGCGCCGTGGGCCTCGGCGAACGCCGCGCGCGTGTCAGTCGACCGCGCGAAGCAGGAGACGACCTCGGCGACGCCGGACGCTCGGGCGCTCTCAGCCAACACGCCGCCGAACCACCCGAGACCTACGAGGCCGAGTCGAACCGTGTCCATGTCCGCCGCTCCTTCCGTCTCTGACGTCCGTTGTTCCCCAGGCGTCCCGCGCGAACCCACCGGCCGCCACTCGGGCGGACTGCTCAGCCGGATCCCCGCTCCTCCGGCCTGGTCATCTCGATCGGCATCGCCGCGTGACCCTGCATCACGGCGGCCGCCTGCTCAACGTCGCGGGCGCGGAACGCGTCGATCAGCGCCTGGTGCTCGCCGTCGGCTCGCCGCCGGATCTCGGGGTGCCACCGCTGGGCCTGCGCCACGTAGACGGCGGATGCCTCCTCGAACCCCTTCAGGATCGCGGAGAGACGATCCACGCCGGTCGAATCGTGGAAGACGAGGTGGAATTGCGTGTTGAGTTCGACCCAATTGCCGAGGTCACGCTCCTTCGCCATCCGCTCTCGGAGACGCTCCGCCTCCTCAAGCTCGGAGTCGGTGACGTTCTCGACCACCAGACGAACGGCCAGGGGCTCGAGCTGGTGGCGGATCAGGCGGATCTCCTCCATCTCCGGCCAGTTCAGCTCCCGGACGACACCGCCCCGGTGCCGGTCGAGGGTGATCAGACCCTCCGTTGCCAGGTCGCGCAGGGCCTCTCGCACCGGCGTCGTGCTCACGTTCAGCATCGCCGCGAGATCCGCTTGGATGAGCCTTGCCCCGCCGTTCAGGTCACCCCGGAGGATGGCCCGCCGCAGCGAGTCCTTCACGAACTCGTGAGCGGTCCGCCTGCCACCGGTGTTGGCGATGTTCGCCCAGTTCACGTCGCTGTTCAGCGTCTTGTCTGTTGTCATCGACCTCTTCCCGCCGAGACCTGGGGTTTCACTTCCGACAAGATGTATGATACATCTCCCAAACGGTCGGCTCTGGCTCGTGCCTGACCCATCCCGTCGCAGCGACGAGGTCGGCCGATCCCGGATCCGAGGAGAGTGATGAGCAGCTACGCGCGCGGACCTTTCGGGGTCGATTGGGAGGACCGGATCGATTTCGCGCGGCTCCGCACCCATCGGGTCGAGGCCGCGCAACAGGCTCTGCGGAGCTCGGACATGGATGCCCTGCTCCTGTGGAAGGACGAGAACGTCCGATACCTCACGTCGTTGCGCGCGCAGCTGATCGCCGGGAAGATGACCTCCCTCAACGGTGTGCTCCTTACTCGCGACGCAGGTCCGGTACTCCTGTGCTCCGGCGGCGAGATCGACAAGGCGTCGATGGGGATGTCATGGCTGACCGCAGCGCACCCGATCCCCATCATGGAGCAGCGCGAGCTGGTCGACGGCTTCGTGAAGGTGACGCTCGCCCCGCTCCTGAACGAGTTCGGCGTCGCCGGCGGACGCCTCGGCGTGGATCAGGTCAACTACTCGCTGGTCGAATCGATGGCCTCGCACCTTCCCGACCTCCAACCCACCGACGGCGACCACCTCATGCAGCAGGTGCGGCTCATCAAGAGTGAGGACGAGTTGGCGATCATCGAGGAGGCGTGCGCGATCGGGGACGCGGTGACGCAGCGCGCGATCGACTCGAGTCGCGCTGGCCGCCGGGAGAACGAGGTGGCCGGCGACGCGATGCAAACCCTCTACTACATGGGGGGCGAGATGGCGCACGTCATCACGCCCTTCGTGGCGTCCGGCGAGCACATGTCGCCCCCGCATCGGATCTGCACCGACAAGATCATCCGCAACGGCGACCTGTGCTTCATCGACATCGGGGCGATGTGGAACGGCTACTTCGCCGACATCGGGCGGACCATGATGGTGGGGAAACCCACGGCGATGCAGAAGCGCGTGTACACCTCGGTGTACCGAGGGCTGATGGCCGGTGTCGGCCAGATGCGGCCCGGCCGGACCAACCAGGACGTGGCCGACGCGATCATCGCGGAGGTCCGCGAGCACGGGTTCGGCGACAACCTCTTCAGCCTCTTCATCGGCCACGGCATCGGCATGGGTGCGAACGAGCCCCCGTACATCGGCGAGACCATGCCGGGGTCGACGGTCTTCGACCTGAAGCCGGGGATGGTGTTCGCGGTGGAGCCCCTCGTCTGGGTGCCCGACGTGCAAGGAGGTGGCGGCGTCCGGATCGAAGACATGGTCCTCGTGACCGATGGTGACGCGCGCATCCTGTCGCGCGTGGAGTACGACGACGGGCTGCTCGACTAGCTCGTCCGCACGATGTCGCGCGATCGGGACGCACTGACGGACGACCGGCGTCCCATGCGATCCTCCGCACACATGCGCGATCGCCTCTGGTCGAACCCGCATGACCAAGCGCCCGTGTTGCGCCGTCCAGCCGTCTATCTGCTCGCCGCCGCGACCGTGGCGGTCCTCGGCCTGAACTGGCCCATCATGTCCGCGGGTGTCGACCTGATCCCGCCTCTGTGGCTCGCCGCGTTCCGGATGGGGGGCGCCGCGCTGGTGGTCGCGGCGGCGATGTCGACGCGCGGGATCCCACGTCCGCAGGCCGCCGACCGCCCCATCCTGTGGAGCGTCGGTCTCGTCCGCCTGGCTCTGGTGACCACGCTCGTCTTCAGCGCGCTCGAATTCGTACCGCCGGGGCGCTCCTCGATCCTCGTGTACACGGCGAGCCTGTGGACGGTTCCGCTCGCGGTCGCGTTCCTCCACGAGCGCCTCACGGCTTTCCGCCTCGCGGGACTCGCGCTCGGATCGGCGGGCGTCGCGCTCCTGTTCGAGCCGTGGGCCCTCGACTGGAGCGACACGCAAGTGCTCGCCGGGATCGTCATGCTGCTGGTCGCGGCGGTCGCGAACGCTGCGACCACCGTCCATATCCGCGTACACCGATGGGCGGGAACCCCTTTCGAGCTGATGCCCTACCAGCTCGCGGTGGCGGCCGTTCCGGTTGCGATCGTGGCCGCCACCATCGAGGGCGCGCCGGATATCCGATGGACGACGACGGCCGTGGGGATCGTGGCCTATCAGATCCTGCTCGGCTCGGCGTTCGGGTTCTGGGGACTGCTCACGATCAGCCGGAGTCTCCCCGCGATCACCACCAACCTCACCCTGATGGCGGTCCCGGTCGTCGGACTCGTGTCCTCGATCGGCATCACCGGTGAACAGCTGACTCCCGCCGTTGCCGTGAGCCTCGTCCTGATCCTCGCGGGCGTCGGGCTGGGCATGCTCTCGGACAGGCAGCGCCGAGAGCCTCTGCTGGAAGCCCCCTAGCGGCCGAGGTCGTGTTCCACCAACGAGGCAATGACCTCGAGGGCGTCTTCGATGACCGGCGTCTCCAGGGCATCGTCCGTGACCCATCTGTAGCGGATCGTCCCCTCTCCGTCGATCACGAAGAGGGAGCGCTTCGCCAGGCCGTCGTGCTCCTTCCAGACGTCGTAGCGCACGCCGTAGGCAGCGCACGTCTCCCGGTCCCAATCAGACAGCAGCGGGAACGGCACGCCGAGATGCTTCGCGAACGCCATCTGCGAGAACGTCGCAGTGACGGCGATCGCCGCGATCCGGCCACCCATCGCCTCCACCTGAGGCGCCATCTGTCCCAACTGGGACAGCTCGGTGCTTCAGACGGAGCCGAAGTCGAACACGTAGAAGGCGAGCAGCAGCGGATGGTGTCCCTCGAGGAGCTCATCGAGGGACACCTTCTCCTCGAACGTCTTCCGTAGCCTGAAGGACGGCGCGCGATCGCCGACAAGGGGGCCGGTCCCGTCAGTCATCCAGCACCGCCACCGCACGGGTCGGCCCCCCGTGCGCGCCCTTCAGCTTTAGCGGCAGGCCGATGAAGGTGAATCGGCGCCCCACCACCTGGTCGAGGTTCGTGAGGTTCTCGTAGTGCGTGATGTGGTGGGCGCGCCCCATCATGTGGATCGGGTAGATGCGGCTCGTCGGGTTGTCCGGGGTGCAGGTGTCGATCCCGAACGACTTGACGCCATGCCCGACGATCCATTCCGCGACGTCGGCGCCGAGGCCCGGGAACTCGCTCACGTACTCGGGCGTGCCACCGTACTTCGTGGCCGTCCCCGTGTAGAAGAGCACGATGTCGCCGGCGTGCACCTCCTGGCCGCCGTCGGTCAGCCCCTGCTCGACCCGTGATACCGGGATGTCGGTTCGGGGCCCGGCGCCGGTCACGTCGATACACACGGCCTCACCGTAGAACAGCTCGAGAGCCATCTCGTCGATCGTCTGCGCAGAGGGGTCGGGGTCGAGGTGGCTGAACGAATCGACGTGGGTCGGTCCGTTGTCGTTCATCAGGAACCCCTTCGTCTGGAAAGAGAAGCCGCTGTCGAACCGCGGCGCCGTCTCGGCGTGTGACGCGTGGTCGAACAGCACGGTCTTCAGGTGGCCGGGGTACACCATCATCCCGGTGTAGATCTCTTGCGAGAGGTCGACGATCCTCGACATGCGCGCTCCTTTCAGTACATCACCATGCCGCCGCTCACGTTCAGGTCGGCCCCCGTCACCGCCGAGAGAGTCCCCAGGGTGAGCGAGACGACGGCGTCGGCCACCTCGCGGGGCTCGATCAACCGACCGATCGGGATCTGCGCGATCATCTCCGATCGCGCCTCCTCGACGGAGATGCCACGGCCCTCTGCCTGCGCCCGGAACACCCAGTCCATCCGCTCCCCCTCGACGGGTCCCGGGGACACGAGGTTCACCCGCACCCCGGAGGGCGCTGTCTCGACCGCGAGCGTCCGGACGAGCCCGACCAGCGCGAGCTTGCTCGCGGCGTAGGGCGTCCGTCCCCAGAGAGGACGCTTCCCGGTCATCGAGCCGATCACTGCGATCGACCCGCGTCCCCGATCCAGCATCGAAGGAAGGAACGCACGAACGCTCAGGAACACGCCGGTCACGTTCACGGCGAAGGTCTCGTCCCAGGCCTCACGATCGAGGTCCCAGAGCGGGCCGCTGGGGCCCCCGACTCCACTGTTCGCAACGAGCACGTCCACGGCGCCGAACCGATCTAGCGACGCACGGCCGAGCGCCGCCACATCTTCCTCTGAAGTCACGTCGGTTTTGACACACAGGGTGGC
>JALZDC010000002.1 GCA_030862755.1 Actinomycetota bacterium | reverse complement strand
CCTCGACGACACCTTCGTCTTCGTCCTCTCCGACAATGGTTACTCGTTCGGCGAGCACAGGTGGGCAGGGAAGAGGTGTCCGTACGAGGCGTGCGTCCGGATCCCGTTCGCCGTGCACTCGCCGGGGGCGGATGGAGGCGAACGTCCACCGGTAGTGTCGATCGTGGATCTGGCGCCCACGATCCTGAGCGTTGCCGGGGTGGCTTCGCCGGGAGCGTTCGACGGCGAGCCGTTCGTCGCGTGGATCGAGCCGCGAGTCGGTTCCTCGTTCGAACGGCGGAACGAAGACGTGTACCTCGAATGGCACGGCGACGCTCGGATCCCGGCGTGGACCGCCGTGCGAACCGCCGATCTCAAGCTGGTCCGATACGAGGACGGTTTCGAGGAGCTCTACGACATCGGTGGCCGCATCGGGTCTCCGGACCCCTGGGAGGTGATGAACCGTGTCGCCGACCCCAGGTACGCGGGGGCGCTCGCGCGGCTCCGGAGGTTCCTCGATGGGCACCTGGGGGCCGGATAAACTGGCTCGGTGCGACCCGGGCCGATCATCAGACCAGTCCGCCGGAGCCGAGTGCGTCAGCGTCGACAGACCTTCGGGGCGCTCGTCGTCGTGCTCACGGCATCGCTGGCGTGGCAGTTCTGGCCATCCGCCGGCAAGGAGCGGGGACAGAACCCCGATCCCGGGGGGAACCCGACCGGAGGTCCCTCGGCATCGCCAAGTCCGGCGAACGGTGGTGAGCCCATCCAGCACGTCATCTTCCTAGTCAAAGAGAACCGATCGTTCGACCATTACTTCGGGTCCTACCCGGGGGCCGAGGGCGCCACCGAGGGCGGGACCATCGCGGATTGCAGCGCCAGCACCTTCGAGGACGGGCCGACCGTGCCCTTGACGGAGGCGCCGTCGGTTCTCCCGCACGATCTCGGACATGCGTTCGCGCCGGGTCTCTACTCGATCAACGGCGGCAAGATGAACGGCTACAACTGCGTCCCGCTCGGCGAGGACATGACGGGATACACGCAGCACTCGCGGGACACGCTGCCGGGGTACTGGGCCTACGCGGACCGCTTCGTGCTCGCGGATCATTTCTTCACGTCGATGTACGGCCCGACGTTCCCCGAGCACCTCTACACGGTCGCGGCCCAGTCCTACGGCATCGTCGACAACAAGACAACGACGAACGTCGAGGGCAACTACTGCGACGACGACACCGAGATCTCGAAGCGCTTCGCGATCGAGGATCTCACCGACGCGGACGTGGCGGCCATCATGGAGCTCGAGGAGAACATCACCGACGAGGTGCCGGACCAGCTGATCCGCATCGCCGCGTACTGGGAGTCCACCCGCACCTGCATCGACATCAAGGTCCTGCCGGACATGCTGGAGCGCAAGGGCATCAGCTGGAAGTACTACGCGAACGCCGACTCCTGGATGAACGCGCTCCAGGCGGTCCGGCACGTGCGGTTCGGCCCGATGTGGCAGAAGGTCCAGCCGCCGGAGACGTTCCTGCAGGACGTGCGGCGGGGCGAGCTCCCGGCGGTCTCGTGGCTCATCCCTCCGGAGGGCCATCCCAACGAGCATCCCGGATCCAAGACCAACGTGTGCGTGGGCGAGAACTGGACCACGGAGTACATCAACGCCGTGATGCGCAGCGAGTTTTGGCCGAGCACCGCGATCGTGATCGTCTGGGACGACTTCGGTGGATTCTACGACCACGTGGAGCCGCCGCATTACGACGTGATGGGGCTCGGTCCGCGCACGCCCGCGCTGATCATCTCCCCGTGGACGAAGCGCGGCGACAACCCCGAGGGCGGCTCGATCGACAAGACCGTCTACGAGTTCTCGTCCGTCCTGCGCTTCATCGAGGATCTCCACGGACTCAAGCCCATGACCGAGCGGGATCGGCGGGCGGATCCACTGTCGGGAGCGTTCGACTTCGAGCAAGAACCTCGGATCGATCCGCTGATCATCCCGCCACGGGACTGCCCGAGCGCCTGATGCGCGCCCGCGGGGCGCACCGATGGGCGCTGCTCGCGATCGTCCCTCTTCTGGTCGCCGCGTCTGATCCCGAGGGCGACGTCGCCGGCTGCCTCGGAGGCGCCGGTTCCGGGGCGCCCGATCTCGTGGGGGTCCGTGGGGAGATCGTCGAGCTCGGGACCTCGGCTCGGTGGGAGCTCACGTTCGCAGAGACCTTGACGGTGCCAGACGCCGTGGGACGACCGTTCCGGGTGGACATCGCGATCAGGGACCCGGAGGTGCCCGGCGTCTCGTTCGGCTACTACCGCAACGTGAATCGGCTGGTCCGGGTGGATGCTACGATCGACCACCGGACGGAGATCTACCTGCTGCCGGAGCGCGGCACCAACGAGTTCAACGCCCCGGCCATCACCGGACGCGTGATGACGATCCAGGTCCCGGGACGGACACTCAGCGACGATGAGGACCTGACCGGCACGTCGCCCGGGCTGGAAACCCTCCGGTGGAGCGTGATCGTGCGCGACGGCCGCGCCTGCGACTTCCTGGGGAACGGACGACCGATCGAGCCGTTCGTGACCCAGCCGTCGGCGGCGCAGGAGCAGGAGATGGGGCCGGATGGCCTCTCCCCGTGGTGGGTCGTGGCGGGCGCGGCCGTCGCGGTCCTCGCGATCGGTGGCTACGTCGTGCGACGAGCCCGATAGGGCCGCAGGATCACGTCGCGGGGACCTCCGAGGAAGTGCTGCCAGGGCCGGGTGATCCCGCGGGTGCCGCGGCGCCGCACCTCGGCCACTCGATCCATGTCGACGATCTCGACCAGCAGCTCCTCGCCAGCGCTGGCCTCGAAGAGGAGTCTCCCCTCCGGGTCGACGCCCACGCTCCTGCCCTGGCCGAACGTCGACACCATGTTGGGGTTGAAGACGAAGACCTGGTTCACGATGGCGTTCGCCCGAGCCAGGATCACCTCCTCCTCGCGATCGGGGGTCGTCGTGGCCGTGGGCTGCGCGATCAGCTCGGCCCCCTGCAGAGCGAGCCCACGAGCGACCTCCGGGAACCAGCCGTCGTAGCAGATCATCATGCCGACGACTCCCTTGCCGGGGATCTCGAACACCGGCGCCGGCTCCGTTCCGGCGTCGGCATCCTCGAACGGGCGCCACGGGAAGAGCTTCCGATAGACGGCAGCGATCTCGCCGTCGGGCGAGAAGGCGATGGCCGTGTTGTGGACCTTCTTCCCACGGCGCTCGCAGATCGACCCGGCCACGATCCACCTCCTCGATCTGGCGGCGATCTTCGCCACGCGATCGGTCAGCGGGCCGGGGATCTCTTCGGCGATCTGTCGTTCCCAGTCGTCCGTGCCGCCCGAAGTGAACCCGTCGATGGCGGTGAGGTAGAGCTCGGGGAAGATCATCAGATCGACGTCCGAGAAGGCGCGTCGTGCGACGCGGACGTGATCCTCGAACTTGTCGAGCGTCGCGGGTGGATCCCAGGGAACGGGCGCCACCTGGGCGGAGAGGACGGTGAGGGTTCGGCTCACGCGTCGGACCCTAGCAGCGCCCGATCAGGCGCGCTCGGGCTGCAGCTCGGCGACCAGCTCGTCCATGCCCCGCGCGACCCGCTCGCGCCACCACGCCTGGCCGTCCTCGGGGAGCGTGGAGATCGGGTCGTAGTAGTGGTAGCGCCGGATGAACGACTCCGGATCCTCGATCTCGATCCCGGTCCGGTAGTTCTTCGTCCAGCTCGAGATCCCACGGACCCGGTCGTACTCGGTGACCTGGTGGGCCCACCGCTTGCCGACGAACGGCACGTCGACCACCATCCGAGGCGTCGCGAAACCGGGAAGGTAGCCCATGATCGAGTGCTGAAGATCCTGCACCTCCCACACGGCGGTCCGCCAGTGCTCGGCGTTCGGGATCATGTCGCAGATGTAGAAGTAGTAGGGAAGGATCTTCGCGTGGTCGAGGAGCATGAAACAGAGTTCCAGGAGCTGCTGCGGCGTCGTGTTCACTCCGCGCAACAGGACGCCCTGGTTCCGGACGTCGCGGAAACCGGCGTCCAGGAACACCTTCGTCGCCAGACCTACCAGAGGGGTGACCTGCTGCGCCGCGTTCACGTGGGTGTGGACGGCGATGTCAACGCCCCGCGCGTTCGCGCGTGAGGCCATCCGCTCGGCCGACTCCTTCACCTCGTCGGTGAGGAAGTGCTGCGGGATCCCCATCAGACCCTTGGTCGCCAGCCGGATGTCCCGCACGTTGTCGATATCCAGGAGCCCCATGACGAAGCCTTCCAGCCGCTTGATCGGCACGTTGGCCATGTCGCCGCCGGACACGACCACGTCGCGCACGCTCGGCGTTCGCCGGAGGTAGTCGAGCATCGCCTCCCAGCGCTCGTTCTGCTTCGCCTCGAACTTGTACTTCAGAACCTGGACCGTGTCGTTGCCGACCAGGTCCATCCGCGTGCAGTGGCCGCAGTACTGAGGGCAGGTGGGGATCAGCTCGGCCAAAACCTTGGTCGGGTACCGGTGCGTGAGCCCCTCGACCGCCCACATGTCGGCCTCGTGGAGCGAGTCGCGGGAGGCGAGCGGGTGGGATGCGTACTCGCGCGCCCGGTCGCTGAACGCGGGCGCCATGTAGAGGCGGACGGGATCGGCACGAAGGTCGGTCTCGTCCATCGTGTTGATCATCTGGGGCGGCAGGAGCATCGACATCGTCGCGCGCTCCTGTTGGTCGCGCTCGATGTCGGCGAGCAGGTCATCCGTGAGGTGGTCGCCGAGCGCCTCCTTGAACTCTCTGAGGTTCTTGACCGTGTGCGCTCGCTGCCATTGCGCGGACTCCCACTGCGCCTGGGTGACATCCCGGTACCCCGGGAGCCGGGTCCAATCGGGCTCGACGTAGGGACGCTGCAGCGGGTACGTGAAGGGCTGAGGCGCGGCGCGGGCGTGCGGATCGCGATGCCCGGGTCGGCCTGCGCTCTGGGTGCTGAACTCGACGCTCATCCGGTCCTCGTTCGCTTCGGCAGCAAGGGGACTCCGCACAGAATGCGCGCGTCGCGGAGTGTACCCGAAGGAAGTCCGGAGAGGGTGCCGTCGTGCCGGACGATTTCCGGCGTCTGGGGATTCGGGCTAGCGCCGGCCGCCTCTGAACGGGCCGCCCCGGTTGTCGCGTCGCGGCCGGCGCTCGATCTGGATCTCGGGCGCCTTCTTCGGAAGCCGCGCCTGCATCGGCGCGTGGCCCGACCGCTCGAACCGCACCCAGATGTGGTCGGGCTGCTGCTTCCGCTCCGTCTCCCGCCATCCGTTCGCAACCAGGTGCTTCAGCCGAGCCGCCGCCGTCTTCCGGAGCTTGTCTGTGCCCGGCACCCGTACGTACAGGTGTTCGTGGAGGATCTGCTTGTAGTCGGCCATCGGCCGGAAAGGGTAACAGGGAGTCTCCTTCAGCGGCCCCTGAGGGCCGCCGATAGCAGAGGTATGGGCGCACCCCAGGGCTCGTCCTCGGCCGCCGACCCGACGGCCGATCTCGTCGTGCGGAGCGTACCGACGGCGTCTTCTCCGCTGTCGGAGTCTCTCGCGAACGTCGGGAGGGAACTCGGGGCCGACCGCGTCTACATCTTCGAGAACGTCCGGGATCCCGACGGACGGCTGTGGATGAACCTCACCTCCGAGTGGCTCAGCGACGGTATCCGCGGCCTCTTCGATGCCCCCGGCACGAAGCTGCATCCGTACTCACCTGATTTCACCCGATGGCTCGAGGAGTTGGGGGGTCGCCATGTGGTGACCGGCTCCGTCGCCCAGTTCCCGGAGTCCGAGCGACGAGTGCTGGTGGCCGAGGGGACCTCCTCGACCGTGGCGGTCCCGATCTTCCTCGTCGACGGATGGTGGGGGTTCCTGGGTGCGGACGACTGCGGTCGGGGACGGGTGTGGACCCCGGGCGAGATCGAGCTCCTGCGTGTGGTGGCCGACGCGATCGCGGAAGACGTGGAGCGCCAACGGAGGGTCTCGACTGAGGCGATCATGGGCGATCGATTCCGTTCGATCGTCGAACACATCCCGGCGGTGACGTACATCGGGGCGCTCGACGATTCGGCCTCGACCCTCTATGTGAGCCCTCAGGTCCAGGAGCTCCTCGGCTACGCGCCGGACGAATGGTTGAGCGACGGCGATCTCTGGCTCCGGGTCATCCACCCCGAGGATCGTGCGCGCGCCGCAGCCGAGAACCAGCGCCACAACGAAACAGGCGAGGCGTTCTCACTCGACTACCGGGTCCACCGGAAGGACGGTCGTCTCGCCTGGATCCACGACGAGGCGAGGGTGGTCCGCGACGAACGAGGCGCCCCAGCCTTCTCGCTCGGCGTCATGATCGACATCACCGGCATGAAACGGGGCGACGAGAAGGTCGCCTTCCTGACGTATCACGACGAGCTGACAGGCCTCCCGAGCCGGGCGATGTTCGAAGAGCTCTTGGAGCTCTCGATCATCCGTGCCAGGCATCATGAGGCATCGGTCGCCGTCATCTGCGTCGACATCGACGACTTCCGGCTGGTGAACGACTCGCTCGGGCGGTTGGCGGGCGACGAGGTTCTGAACATCGTCGCCGCCCGCCTCCGCGAAGCGACGCGCGAGACCGATCTGGTTGCCCGACGTTCAGGCGACACGTTCCTGCTGCTGCTCGCCGATCTCGAACGCGAGGGCGACAACCTGGAAGCGGCCGTGGCCAGAGCCGAAGCCGCGGCGCAACGCGTCCTGGATTCCCTCACGGCCCCGTTCCGCGCGGGCGGCGCGGAGCTGTATGTGTCGGCGTCCATAGGGATCAGCCTCTTCCCCCAAGACGGTGACGAACCCGGCGGCCTCCTGCGGAACGCCGAAGCGGCGATGTTCGAGTCCAAGAAGGACGGCCATGCGTACGTGGTCTCCAACCGCGGCGCGCTCGACTCGTCGGCGAAGCTCCGGTTCGTCACCAGGCTGCGGAAGGCCGTGGAGAGCCAGCGCTGGGCGCTCCACTACCAGCCGATCCTCGAGCTCGCGACCGGACGCATGCAAGGCGTCGAGGCGCTGATCCGCTGGATCGAACCCGACGGCACGATGATCCCCCCCGGGGACTTCATCCCGGTCGCCGAGGAGCTAGGTCTGATCGAAGCGATCGGCGACTGGGTGGTCAGGGAGCTCGTCTACCAATCACAGGCGTGGCGGGAGCTGGACATCGATCTCGATATCAGCTTCAACCTCTCGCCCCGCCAGTTCTGGCAGCCGGAGCTGGCGAAGGGGATCCTCGAGAGGATCCGCGAGGGAGACGTCGATCCCTCGAGGATGGTGGTGGAGATCACGGAGTCCTCCGCGATGACCGACCCGGATAGGGCCCAAGCGATCCTCGAGGATCTTCACGCGGGGGGCCTTCGCATCGCGATCGACGACTTCGGAACCGGCTACTCCTCACTCGCGCGGATCCGCGACATGCCCGTGGACGTCCTGAAGATCGACCGCTCCTTCGTGAGCGGCGTCGATGTCGATCCGCAGAACCAGAGCATCGTGTCCGCCTTCATCGAGCTCGCCCGAGGGTTGGATCTGACGGTGCTGGCCGAAGGGATCGAGACCCAGGGCGAGCTCGCGTTCCTGCTGGAGCGCGGTTGTGTGATGGGGCAGGGCTTCTACTTCTCCAAGCCCGTCCCGCCGGAGGAGATCATCGCCATGTCGCTGGGGGGCTTGCCCGTCGCGCACGCGGCGAGCTAGAGCCCTCAGCTTCGGCCGATCGCGTCCTTCACAGCCTCGACGATCGCATCGGCGTCGATGCCTGCCCAGGCGCGCAGCTGCTCCGCTGTTCCCGAGCCCGGCATGTCGGTCACGGCCAGCTTGATCACGCGGCCCGTCATGGCGCCCGGGCCCGCCAGCGCGTCCAACACGGCGTCGCCGAGGCCTCCTTCGATCCGGTGGTCTTCGACCACCACGATCAGGCCGATGTCGTCGGCGGCGGCTCGGAGAGCCGTCGCGTCGATCGGCTTCACGCTGTAGCAATCGAGCACCCGGGCGGAAACCCCCTCGGCCGCGAGGCGGTCGGCGGCCCGCAGGGATTCATGGAGCGTGACGCCCGCCGCGACCAGGGCGACGTCGGTGCCATCGCGCAAGGTCTTGGAACCGCCGATCGGGAACTCTTCGTGGGGTCCGTAGAGCGCCGGGGTGGCCTCCCTGGTCGTCCGGATGTAGGAGATGCCGGCAAGCTCCGACATCCGCGTGACGAGCCGGACGGTCGAGTTCGCGTCGGCCGGATACACCACGGTGGAGCCGTTGATCGCGCGGAGCGCCGCGAGGTCCTCCAGCGCCATCTGCGAGGGGCCGTCCTCGCCGATCGACACACCCGCGTGCGAGCCACACAGGCGAAGGTCGGCTCGGCCGATCGCCGCCATCCGGATCTGGTCGTACGCGCGCGTCACGAAGGCGCCGAAGGTCGCGGAGAAAGCGGTCTTGCCGATCGCCTGCATGCCGGTCTGAGCACCGATCATCGTCTGCTCGGCGATGTACATCTGGAAGAAGCGATCGGGAGCGACCGCCTCGACGTCCTCGGTGTAGGTGGAGTTGCCGACCTCGCCGTCGAGTACGACGACATCGGGACGCTCTCCCGCGAGCCAGGCCAGCGTCTCGCCGAACGCCTTCCGGGTGGCGATCGGTTCGGCGTAGGTGGGAGCGGGCGTGCCGGCCGACGCGCCTGCGCCCACCGGCATCCAGGGTTCGGGCTTGGACGGCGTGATCGTGATCGAGCGGACCCCCCCGAGCTCCTGGATCGCCCGCTCGGCCATCTCCGGCGGGAGCGCTTTCCCGTGCCAGCCGTCCCGGTCGGCCACCTCGGAGACCCCGTGTCCCTTCTCGGTTCGTGCCACGATCATCGTCGGCCGGTCGTGCTCGGCTGCGCCACGGTACGCGCGGTCGATCGCCACCACGTCGTGGCCGTCGATGGCGAGGGCGTTCCACCCGAAGGCCTCGGCCCGGGCGACGAAGACGTCCGCGTCCCACCCATGCATCGTGGGGCCTCGCTGGCCGAGCCGGTTGAGATCCAGCAAGAAGGTCAGGTTGTCGGCCAGGTGATGGGATGCCGCCTCCATCGCCTCCCAGACCGAGCCCTCCGCCGCCTCCGAGTCCCCGATCAGCACCCACACCCGCGCGGGGCTCTCGTCCAGTCGCATGGCGAGGGCCATCCCGAGACCGATCGCCGGCCCCTGACCAAGCGAACCGGTCGCCGCCTCCACCCAGGGGAGCTCGGGGACGGGCGCCGGATGCCCCTGGATCGGCGAGCGGAACGTTCGAAGCGACAGCAGCATCGCGTCATCGATCGCCCCGATCGCTTTCAGCGCGGCATAGAGCACGGGAGCCGCGTGTCCCTTCGACAGGACGAACCGATCGTTGGCCGGACTTCGTGGGTCGGCGATGTCGGTCCGCAGGTGATCCGCGAACAGCACGGCGACGAGGTGGGCAGCCGAGAGCGAGGAGGTGGGATGGCCGGACCCGGCGGCGGTCGTGGATCGGATGCTGTCGACTCCGAGCTGTGCGGCCAGTTCGTTCCAGAGCTGCGTGCGGTCGTCCATGTCGCTCCTCTTTCGCTCCTCGGATCGGCGCCGGCACCGACGCCGAGAGACTACCGGCCGCGCCGTGCCGTCCGCCTCCGGCGGTAGTCTCGTCGGAGGAGGCCTAAAAGGATGACGACCTTCCGTGACCTGGGTGTATCCGACGCGGTCGTGCGCGCCCTGGCCGCACGAGGCATCGAGACCCCGTTCCCGATCCAGATCATGGTGATCGAGGACGCGACCTCGGGGCGAGACACGCTCGCGAGGTCGAAGACGGGCTCCGGCAAGACGCTGGGATTCGCGATCCCCATCGTCGACCAGGTCGATCCCGCCACGGACGAGCGGCCCGCCGCACTCGTGCTCACCCCGACGCGCGAGCTCGCCCAGCAGGTCAGCGACGCGTTCGAGGACATCGCCGCTGCGAAGGGCCTCCGGGTCATGGCCGTGTACGGCGGGACGAACGTCCGCGAGCAATCGCGGGGGGTCGGGTCGGCGCACATCCTGATCGCCACCCCGGGGAGGCTGGACGATCTCGTGGAGCGCGGGCTCGTCCGGCTGGACGGCGTGAAGATCCTCGTGCTCGACGAAGCGGACCGGATGCTGGACATGGGGTTCCAGCCACAGGTGGACCGGATCGTGCGCCGACTCCCCATGGACCGTCAGACGATGTTCTTCTCCGCCACGCTCGACGGCGCGATCGGCAGGATGGCAGAGGTGTATACGCGCAACCCCATGCGGCACGAGGTCGACCTGGGGGAGCTGCGGTTCGTGGAGGAGGCCGACCACCGCTTCATCCCGGTCCCGCCGCAAGAGAAGCTCGCCACGCTCGCACGGCTGGCGTCGGAGGAGCCGGGATCGACGCTCGTGTTCGTGAACACGAAACGGGCCGTCGACCATCTGGCGAGACAGCTCCGCGCGGAGGGGGTTCCGGTCGTCGCGATGCACGGAGACATGACCCAGCAGGCGAGGGAACGTGCCCTCCACCGGTTCGAGGAAGGTTTCGTCGGGATCCTCGTCGCGACGGACGTGGCCGCACGGGGACTCGACCTCGAGCGGATCACCCTGGTCGTGAACTACGACCCACCGAAGGACGACAAGGGCTACGTCCACCGGGTAGGCCGCACGGCGCGGGCGGGCCGCGCGGGAACCAGCATCACCTTCGTGACCCCGGAGCAGCTCGGAGACGTCAGCCGCATGGCGGCGCGCTTGGATCTCCACGAGGAGTTCGAACAGGAGGGGATGAAGGTGGCGCCCCCACGCGTGGTGTTCAGCGGGGGCGCGAGGGGGAAGCGGAGCGGTCTGCGGCCGCGGCGTCGGCGCTGATCACCCGGCCACGCCGCCCTCGACGATGCGGAGTGCGGCGCGCCGTTGGATCGCCACGATCTCGTCTGCCGGCACCGGCCGCGAGAAGAGGTAGCCCTGGCCCCGCTCGCATCCCCGCGCCACCAACGCACGCCACTCGGCCTCCGTCTCGATCCCTTCAGCGAAAGGGATCATGCCGAGGTTGGACGCCAACGCGACCATGGCAGAGACCATGCTCGCGTTCTGGTCGTCTCGATCGAGCTCCCTGACGAACGATCGGTCGATCTTCAGCAGGTCGACCGGCATGTACCGGAGCCGGGCGAGCGATGAATAGCCGGTTCCGAAGTCGTCGATCGCGAGCTTGAGCCCGCGAGCGTGCAGCTCGTGCAGGATGCCGAGCGTACGGTCGGGATCGGTCATGGCGGTGGATTCGGTGATCTCGACCGTGACCCGCGTGGGATCCATCCCCGATGCGAGGATCGGCGTCACGATGCGGTCGGCGACATCGTCTTGCCACAGCTGCCGGGGCGACAGGTTGAAAGAGATGTTCATCTCGAGGCCGTCCTCCCGCCACACCCGGTCCTGCCGGCAGACCTCGTCGATCACCCACGCGCCGATCGCGTCGATCAGGCCCATCTCCTCGGCGAGCGGGATGAAATCACCCGGTGGAACGAGCCCTCCATTGGGCTCGGGCCAGCGGATCAACGCCTCCACGCCGATCATCTCCGCGCTCTCGAGGTCGATCAAGGGTTGATAGTGCAGCATCCATTGCTCCTGCTCGACGGCGCGGCGGAGCCGAGTCGATAGGGAGAGCCGGACGCTCGAGTCGGTCTCGTCCTTCGCATGCAGCACGTACCCTCCGGGGCCCGACCGCTTCGACCGGAACATCGCCGTCTCCGCGTTCTTTAGCAGCGTCCGTGTATCCGCGGCGTCCTCGGGGAACGAGCTGATACCGAGGCTCGCCGTGATGTAGAGCTCCGTCTCGCCGATCTTGAACGGCGTCCGCAGCGCTTCCTGGACCCTCAGTGCCACCGACTCCGCGGCCACCGACACGCCCTCATGTCCGCCGGGGATCACCGGGGTCTGATCGAGATCGGCCAGCAGGAGGAGGAATTCATCCCCGCCGGGGCGGGCCACGAGGTCGGTCTCACGGGTCGCTTCGCTCAGCCTCTGCGCGAACTGCACGAGCAGCGCGTCGCCTGCCTCATGGCCGAGTGAGTCGTTCACCAATTTGAAGTCGTCGAGATCGACGGTCACGACCACCACGCCGAGGTCGTGTCGCTTGGCTCGAGTGAGCGCGAGATCGAGGAGCTCGTCGAACATCGTCCGGTTGGGCAGTCCCGTGAGCCTGTCGTGATATGCGAGGAACGCGATCCGTTCCTCGGCCAGCTTCCCGTCGGTGATGTCGAGCATGACCCCCTGGATGTGCTCGGGCCGTCCGTGGGCATCCGTGAGGACGATGGCGCTGTCCCGGAACCAGACGGTCCTGCCGTTGCGAGCGACGAGCCGGTACTCGAAGACGAACGGGCCGCCCGACTCGCGCCCTCGCAGATACGTTGCCTTTGCTTCCTCGCGATCGTCCGGGTGCAAGATCTTCTCCCAGAGCTGCGGGTCCTCGATGTATTCCTGCGGTCGGTACCCGAGGATCTGTTCGATCTGCGGGCTCACGTACGTCGTCGACATGTTCTCGTCGGCGACGTCGACGTAGACGATCGCCGGGATCTGCTCCACGAGAGCCCCGTACTTGGTCCTCGCCTCGTGCAGTTCCGCCTGCGTCCTGATCAGCTCGGTGACGTCCAGCATCAGTCCGAGCCAGTGCAGGGGCTGCCCCGTCTCGTCGGCGATCAGCACCGCGTCCTCCCGGACCCAGACCGTGTGGCCGTCCGGATGCACGACGCGATACTCCATCCGGAACGGCTCGCCGGTGCGGGCCGATCGGTCGCTCTCTGCGATCACCCGGTCGAGATCCTCAGGGTGGATCGTGTCCGCCCATGCGTAGGGCCTGCTCAAGAACTCCTCCCGCGAGATGCCCAGCAGGTCGATCACGCTGGGGCTCACGTCGCTCATCGGTTCGCTCTCGTCTACGGAGTCCACGTAGAAGACGGCTGGAAGTTGATCGATGATCCCCCGATACCGAAGCTCGAGCTCACGGAGGCTGTCGCCGCTCTCGCCCCTGGGTGATCCGAAGTAGCCCTCTCGGGCCGATGTTGGGTCCACGGGAGTCGCCTCGGTTTCGCTCATCGAAGGGTCTGCGCGGCGGCCGCGAGAGGCGGCCGTTCCTTAGGGAACATCGGCGACAGCCGGCGAGGACTTGACCGTCCGTTCAGGACGGCGTCCGGATGTGCTTGCTAGCAGCCCGTCTCGTTAGGCAGGAGCGGCCGAAACAGGATCGAGGATCTGTTGCCCGCGTCGGTCCAGGGGGTGAGCTCCGTCCTGCCTCCCCGATCGTGGCGGCGTGGAGTGCTCGGTTCCGTTTGCCGATCTACCGCGCGGCCCACGAGACGCCCTTCTTCACCTGGTTGCGCTCGTCATCCGCGGCTCGACGGATCCGAGGGCGTTTGAGACGGCGATGCCCACGCGCGCCATCCCCGGCTTGCGGGTGGGATCAGCCCGGTTCCTCGGTTCGGCGAGGGCTGCTCGGAGCTCCATCAAGGCCCGCCGCCCGTATCGAGGTCGGTGACCACGCGGCGAGCCTACGATCGTCCGGTTGAGGCATGCTGGCAGGGTGGGCGGGATGCGGAGACTGCCGCCGGGTCGGCGCGCGATCGCATGGTACGTGCTCGCCGACGCGGCGGCGTTGGTGGTCTTCGTGGTGGTCGGACTCAGAGGGCATGGCGGGAGCACGGTCGAGGATTTCCTCAGGAACGCGGTCCCGTCGCTCGGAGCCTGGTTCCTGGTGGCGAGGCCGGCGCACACCTACCAGC
>JALZDC010000103.1 GCA_030862755.1 Actinomycetota bacterium | reverse complement strand
GGCGGCGCGCCGAACCCCCACAGGTGCTCCGAGAGCTGGACACCCACTGCCTTGATGCGGGAGCGCTCCGCGCCTTCACCCAGCTCCATCAGGTCCTGGATCGTGGCCGACGGCTCTCGCCCGAAGTACGTGAAGACGTCGCCCATGTCGATGTCGAGATCGACGACCGCGGTGTCGTGGCCGGTGACTTCGGCGATGGCGGTGGCGAGGTTGGAGGTGAGGAACGTCTTCCCGGTCCCACCTTTGGAGGAGAAGATCGAGAGGATCCGCCCGCGCGTGATGGGCTGTCCGTCGTTCTGGGTGACGCTCACCGAACGCAGGTTCGATGCCCAGACGATGGCGCGCTCCACCGCGTCGCGGAGCTCCTCCGCGCCCTGGGTCATGTCGACGACATCGCGGATACCCGCCCGCATGGCCGCCGGCAATAGCCCGTTCCATGTGTGATCGCGGACCAGCACCATCGCCGTGCCTGGGGCCTGGCGCCCGACGAACTCGGCAAGGCCGAGTGCGTCGGGCTCCTTGACCTCGGGCGAGAGGACCAGGACGTCGATGGGCAGGAAGGCGTTGATCAGCAACTCCTCCGCAGCCGTGGCGGACTGCACCCAGCCCACTTCGTCCGGGCCCATCTCGATGGCTCTCGCGACCTGTTGACGGAACGACTGCGGCGTCCCGACGGCGACGACGCTCGCGTCTGTCATCCCAGTCTCGCTCCTCGCAGCAGCCCCAGCGGAACGGTCGAGGCCCCCGGCTGCGTGCCGAGCTCGTCCGGCGGCAGGAGGCCGAGCCACACCAGTCCGTTCTCCTGCGCGAACACGAGGTCCTGCGCCTGCTTCGGCTCGAGGTCGAGCGTCACGCGGATCCGCTCGGTGTTGTTCTGTTGATCACCCGTCTCGGTGTCGACCTGGGGATTCTCGATCCGGAGCACCTTGACGGTGGGGACCAGCGTCGCGGTGAAGTCCGGAGTCGCCAGGCTCTGGCCGGCCGCGCCCACCTGGATGTTCTGGTAGGTGGCGAACACGGATACGTTGTCCCCCGGCTGGATGTTGCCGGCGCCTCCCTGCGGAGCGTCCAACTCCAACGCGACCCCGATGTGGCCCTGGCTGATGCCGAGCGAGTTCGGCCGCTGCTCGGACGTCGAGAGGCGGGAGGCCGGGATCTGCTCGTTCGCGTAGATCGTGGCGGTCGTGGTCGCGCCATCGAGCTCCGTGACGTCCCTTACGGCATCCGAGACGAGCGCTTCATTCGGAACACGGATCTGCCTGAAGACGCCCTGTCCCACGAGATCATCGAGCGGCTCGTTCGGCAGGATCTCCTGCGTGGACACGATGACGGTCTCGAGTCTGCCACCGACCAGCGCTTCTTCCTTGACCCCTTGCGTGTACAGGATCACGGCCGCCGCCGCCGCGACGGCGAGAACGACAGCGATCGCTACAACCAGACCCCGTGACCTCATCCTCTTGCTCCTTTCAGCCCATCCTCGGAGTTCCCTTATCGGCCGGACCCTCCTCCGGCTTCAGTGATTCCTCTCTCGTTCTCGCTGGTCTCGTCTCTGCTCCTCGTTGTCGCAGGTCAGCTGTCCCGAGGGCAGCTGCCGATCGCCAGGTCGCACAGCCGAACGGCGCGGAGATTGAAGTTGGCACCCTGACCGGGGAGAAGCCCGCCGAACTGAACCTCGACCGTGTGCACCTGCAGACAGACCGCGCTGGAGTTGTTCGGTGGCACTCCGCACGGACCGCCCTCCGCATAGTCCCAGGAGATCCTCACGTTGTCGCGGACCGCTCCGATCCAGTCCACGACGTGCGTGTCGGGGTCGTAGAGGAAGTGCGTGTTCTCGGTGCAGCACTTCGGGTTCCCGGGCGCGGTGAGCTCCACGTTCTCGATCGTGTCGTACGGCGTGCAGCCGAGACCCGGCGCGAGGATGTCCAGGTCGATGTTCGGCGAGTCCACCTTCATGTCGACGGGGTCCGACGTACACGAACCGCCGTCCCCGCCCCACTCCGCCTTCGAATCCAGCACGGCGTCGAGCTGGAGCACGATGAAGCCGATGATGTTGTACTTGTCGGGGGCCTCGCTCGTGGTGCAGCCGATCGCGTTCCCGTTCTTGTCCACCTGGGTGTCGCAGTCGTTGACGGGGAAGACCAGATCGTCCCCGACGCGGTCCTCGAGGGCTTTCCAGTTCGAAGACGTGAGCCCGCTCACCCGGCAGACGAAGGTGGGCGAGGGATAGTGGACCTCGTTCGGTCCACCGCTCCAGTTCCCGGCGATCCAGTCGCTGCGGTCACTCGCGCCGACGTTCGGGCAGTTGTCTCCGGACGAGACGTCCCAGCCGTGCTGACACGGGTCGGTCGCCGTGCAGAGGTTGAGGAAGCCGAAGGCTGATTGCTGGAAGCGGTCGTTGTCGTACCAGAGGTAGCAAGCGACGTCTGGTCCGATGCCTTCCTCGATGTCACAGTTGCCCTGATCGCTCCCCGTGTAGACCACGATCGGAACCGGGTTCGCTGCTCCGGCCGGCCCCCAACCTGCCGTGGCCTGCGTCCTCACGGTAGCCGGCCCGTCGAACCCGAGCACACCTGCGAAGAAGAGCTCTTGCGGGATCTGATAC
>JALZDC010000440.1 GCA_030862755.1 Actinomycetota bacterium | reverse complement strand
ATCGAAAAGCTCACCGACGACCTCGTGGCCGGGCACGAACGGCAGAGAGACGAGCGGCGAGAAGTAAAACGAGGACCGCCCGGAGATCGTGGAGAGGTCGCTCCCGCAGATCCCGGAGAGTCGCGGCTTCACGCGCGCCCATCCCTCGCGCTTCGGTTCCGGATCTGTCTGGGTCACGAGCCTGAGCGGCGCCAGTCCCCCCGTCACCAGCCCTGGCGCCTTCGATCCGAGCGTGCGTGTGCCGAGATACTTCGGCGCGGAACGATAGAACTCGAGCGCCAACGCCATCGCCCTATCTCCTAGCCGGCTTCGGGAAGCGAACGCGCGGCATGCCCTTGGACATCGTCCACTCCTCGATCGGCCAGCGGCGGCGGCGCGCGTACCGGTACAGGTGGGAATCCGGCGAGACCGCAACGGGGTTGCCGACCGCGCGGAGCAACGGGAGATCGGAGTAGGAATCGGCATAAGCGTAGGACTGCTTCAGATCGACCCCTTCCGCCGACGCATGGCGGCGGAGCCACGCCGCTCGCGCCTCACCGACGAGCGGCGGGCTGGACATGAACCCGGTGTATCGACCCGCGTCATCCACCTGAAGCTCCGCTCCGACCATGAGATCGAACAACGGATCCAGAGGCCGGAGGAACGCCTTGGCGGCCGCGGTGAGGAGCAGCGTCCGGTGTCCGGCCGCGCGATGCTCCCGGATGCGGCGGATCGCCCCCGAGCTCGCCTTCTCGAGCATGAACTCCCCCACGTGGCGATCGATCAGCCGATCGAGGCCTTCCACGGAGGCGCCCTCGTATCGGCGGAAGAACGTACGGAGGAAGTCCCCACGATCACGCCGGTCGATGGCCAGATAGCGCGGGATACGTCCGAAGACTCCGGCCAGCTCGCCCGGCCACTCGTCGGGCGCGAGATCAGCCATCCTCGCCCACACGTAGGACTCGACGACGTTCGAGGAGATGATCGTTCCCTCCATGTCGAACACGGCCAGCACCGGCGCTTCGCGCTCCCGGATCTTGACGACCGGCTGCGCTCGATCCTTCCTGGCCAGCTCACGCAGGGATTGGGTCACCGCCGGCGAGTGGACGTCCTGGAGGTAGTACTTCCAATCGATCACCGCGGCGTCGAACGGGAATCGCCCTCGATCCTCCGCCGACAGGCTCCGGTAGAGGGCCATCGCCACGTCGTCCGTGTAGATCACCTCGGCCTCGGTGTAGGCGCCGTAAAGGTCCGAATAGCGCTTCACGAAGTCGACCCGCGCCTTGTCTCGATCCACCCGGCGTACGGCGTCGCGCATGCCCTTGGACTTGGGTAGGTGCGTGACGACCTGTTCCGCGAGGTCGGTGAGCTGCTCGGCCCGTCGGAGCATCCTCTCGACGGTGACGTTGCCGGGGAAGGACCATTCAGGAACCTTGTGCTGGCCTCGGCCTCGCTCGGGCAAGGGGTGCGCTTCGAAGTACTCACGCACGAGGGCGTACAACTGGTGGAATTGCAGCGGGTTCCGGTCGCCGGAGGAGATGTGATAGTGCGCGGGCTCACCCGGAGATGGCGGCGTCGCGGCCACGGCCAGGATCGCGTTCACCACGAAGTCCACGGGGATGATGTCCACGATCCCCTCAGGGATGCCGGGGAACTCCGGTATCTGCCCCAATCCGTACGCCCGGATGATGGGGTCGGCCATCTTGAACCCGTCGATCCATCCGGGCGCAGGGTGGAGCAGAGCGGACTCGATGATCGATGGCCGGACGATCGATAGGGACAGTCTCTTCTCGGCGGCGAGCTCTTCGACGGCCCGCTCGCCCATCGCCTTGGTGAACGTGTAGACGTCCGGCCACCCGAGCGATCGGGCGCGTTGACGCCCGTACTCGACGAGTCGTTTGGTCATCCAATCCTTCCGGCGCTGCTCGGCATCGTCGGCGACGGTGGTGGGGCCGGCGCGGGAGTGCTCCTTGGAGGCGTCGGCCAGGAGGCGCTCGAGGAGCTCGGGCTTCCTGGACGCCGCCTCGACGTCGCGCCGCGCCCGGAGCGCGAGGTCGGCTTCAAGCCTCCAGTCCACGCGATGGTCGAGGGTGCGCTCGGGGATCACACCCTTCTGCACGCCTGCGACATATGCCGTGGAGACGTGGACGAGAGCAGGTCGGGATCCGCCGGCCAGCACCCCCCCGTAGAGGTTCATCGCACCGAGCAGGTTGGTCTGGAAGCCCTCGTCGATCGGCGGATCGAACGCGACCGCGGCCGCGGAATGGACAACGACGTCGATGTCGCCGGACAGATCCGGCTGCCCGCGTGAAAAGTCGCCGTCCACGACCTCGACCCGCTGGTCCAGGAGCCGCAAGAGCGCGTCGTCGGACCCGAGGGTCCTTCGAAGCGTGTCGAAGGACGGCTTCCGCGTGAGGTAGTGGACGCGCTCGACCGAGGTGGCTCCCGTCTGGGAACGGACGAGCAGCACGACCCTGGTCTCCGGGAAATCCGCGAGGAGGCGTTCGAGGACGACCTGACCCAGGAAACCGGTCACGCCCGTGAGGAAGACGCGCTTGCCGGCCAGCCGGTCCACGATCGAAGAGCTCGGTTGGGCCCGCCGTCCCTTCCTCTTCTCTACCATCCGGCAGATTATCTCCCTCTACCGGTCGGTAGACAACCCGCGGTTCAAGGGACCCGCTCGCGACGTCGATGGCAAGGTCGGGCTTCTCACAGGAGAACCAGTCGTGCCTCTTCGCGCGAAGATGCTTGCGTTGCCGACGATCCCCGTCGTCGTCTTGATGTTCGCCGTGGTGTATGCGGTGTCCGCGCAGCGGACGGCGTCGCGAACCAACGCCGAGGTGGATCGAACGAACACGGTCAGGCAGCTGCTCGCTGAGATCCAGGACGACCTGGGGGTCGCCGAATCGAGCGTTCGTGGATACCTGCTCACCGAGCGACCGGGGATGCAGACGGACTACGAAGACGCGGTGACGGAGCTTCGACGTGACCTGACACAGCTCCGTGTCCATCTCGCTGAAAACCTCCAGCTCAAGCGGCTCGAAAGACTTCGCGAGCTCGTCGACGAGCGGGTGGAGACCTTCCGAGTCGCCCTACGCGTCGGGAGCGCGGGAACGTCGGATCGGCAGGCTCGGCTCGTGACTTTGCTCCTCCATGGACAAACCATCACCGATGCCCTACGAGGACTGACCGAACAGATGCGGGTGACCGCCGACGAGTTGGTCGCCGGGCGGATCGCCGCGCGCGATGCAGCCTTCCAACGGTCGTACGTGGTGCAGATACTCGCCATGCCCCTGGCCTTGCTCGGGGCGATGGTCCTGTTGGTCAGCTTCACGGCCGGCATCGTCAAACGGGTCGCGCTCATGCGGAGGAACGCGAAACGGCTGGACGAGGGGAGGCCGCTCGAGGAAGCGGATGCCTCCCGCGACGAGCTCGGGTCGCTCTCCCGGGTGTTGGTCCGGACCGGAGCCCACGTCGCCGAGCTCCAGCAGGAGCTCCGCCAGCTCGCCACGGTGGACGACCTCACCGGCCTGGCCAACCGGCGAGGGTTCTTCGCGCTTGGCGAGCATCAACTCCTCGTCGCGGCCCGGACCCGGGCGGCCGTCGCGCTCTTGTTCGTCGACGTTGACGGCCTGAAGAAGGTGAACGACGAGCTCGGCCATTCGATGGGCGACCTGTTGCTGAAGGAAGCGGCCGAGGTGTTGCGCGAGACGATCCGCGAATCAGACCTGGCGGGGCGCATCGGGGGCGACGAGTTCTGCGTGCTCTTGAGGGGCGACCCCGATCTTGATGCCGAACGCGTGGTGGAGCGAATTCGCGCAACGACGGCCGCTCACAACGCCCGACCGGGCCGGAGATTCCCGGTGTCCCTCTCGATCGGCTCTTCCGCTGTCCCGCCCGGCCGGTCCGTCACGCTCGAGGAGCTCATCGACGCGGCGGACGAGGGGATGTACGAGGACAAGCGCGGGAAACGTCCGTCCGAGCCCGTGGTCCATCTGAGAGGAGCACCCGCACACCACGACCGCCTCCGGCATTCGGCGTTGGCGGGAGACGTTCCTATGCGAAGAGTCGTTCCGCGATCTGGATCCCGTTCAAGGCGGCGCCCTTCCTGAGGTTGTCGCCGCACGCGAAGAGCAGCAACGAGTCATCATGGCCCGGCGCCTGGCGGATGCGCCCGACCTGCACCTCGTCTCGACCCGCGGCCTCGAGCGGCGACGGGTACACGCCGCCGACCGGATCGTCACGGAGGTCGACACCCGGCGCTTCCGACAGCAGCTCCCGAGCTTCCTCCGGCGTGATGGCCCGAGAGAATCGGGCGAGGAGAGACACCGAGTGTCCGACCGGCACCGGGACGCGCACGCAGGTCGCCGCGACCTCCAGATCCGAGATGCCCAGGATCTTCCTCGATTCCTGGACCGTCTTGATCTCCTCGCCGGTGGAACCGTCATCGGCGAACGCGTCGATCTTCGGAAGGACGTTGAACGCCATCGTCTTGCCGAAGACGTTGCCGGAGGGCAGGGCGTCCAGGACCGGACGACCGAGTTCCTCGACCTGATCGTGCAGCTTCTCGATCTGTTCGGCGAACTCTCGAGTACCGTCTCGCCCCGCGCCCGATACCGCCTGATACGACGACAGCACCAACGAACGAAGACCGGCCGCGCGATGCAGCACCGCGAGCGCCATCATCGCGACGATCGTCGTGCAGTTGGGCACCGCGATGATCCGGGGGGACCCCTCGAGCGCCTCCGGGTTCACCTCCGGCACGACGAGCGGCACGTCCGGCGCCATCCGGAACGCAGATGACTTGTCGATGCACACGGTCCCAGCGCCGGCGGCCTCTCGCACGAATCCGCGCGCGACGGATGCTCCGGCAGCCGAGAGGGAGAGATCGACGCCGCGGAGCGCCTCGACGGTGAGTTCCTGCACGGTGACGTCTCGGGCCCCGAAAGAGATCGTCCGACCGGCGGACCGAGTCGACGCCAGCGGCAACAGTTCGTCGACGGGGAACGCGCGCGCCTCCAGGATCCGCAGCATCTCGGTGCCCACTGCGCCCGTGGCGCCGACGACGGCGACCTTCAGACCCATGGAGTCACCCTACCCGGGGAAACGCACCGGAGGCCGTCAGAACTAACGAAACGTCCAGGTACGGAGGATGTCGTCGAACTCGTCCGCGCGAAGCGGGAAGCCCCCCGCATCGGCCGAGAGCTGGATGTGCCACGCGGCCTCGCCGCGCACGAACACGATCTGGCGGATGTGCTGCTCGACCTGCCCGGCATCGAGGACGAAGTCCCACTGGGCGGCCGGCACCCCGGCGACCTGCCGCTCGACGACCTTACCGACCTCGACACCTTCTTGCGTCACGATGTCACGAGCCGCCTGCACGACGTCGTCCAGGCCCTGCCCGGCCTGGAGCTGGATCGCGACGATCCGGACCGTGGACGCGTCCGCCGGCTTGATGAGCTCGTCGTACGGCAACTCCGTCTGGGTGGCTTCGTTCGTGAACTGCCAGCCGGGTGCCGCGACGCAATAGCCGAACCGAGCCGATTCGACGGTGCTGGTGTCGCATG
>JALZDC010000439.1 GCA_030862755.1 Actinomycetota bacterium | reverse complement strand
GGCCTACATCAGCACCGACGAGGAGCTCGCCGAGATCGTCGATCGCTTCCGAGCAACGATCGCCTCGGTGGAGCGTTCGCTCAAGGACTCGCTGCCTGTCGCGAAGGGGGGATGAGCTGAGCGGCGGGGACGCACGCGCATCGCGATCGGGAGAGGAGTTCGTCCTCCTCGCGATCCCGGATATGAACGGTGCCCTCCGAGGGAAGGCGCTGCGTCCGGCCGCGTTCGAGACCGCCGTCCGGCACGGGACCGTGATGACGGACCTGATCCTCGGGCTCGATCCGGTGGACACGCCGATCACCGACTACGAACGGTTCGGGATCCGCACCGGGGCCGCGGACCTGCTCGTGACCCCCGACGTGGACACCGTGCGCGACCTCGCCTGGCGACCCGGATGGCGGGTCTGTCTCGCGACGCCGAGCTGGCCCGACGGGAGCCCGTGCGACTTCGCGCCCCGGGAGGTCTTCCGCACGGTGGTGGAGGACATGTCGGCGCTCGGCTTCGAGGTGATGGCGGCGATCGAGTACGAGATCCGCCTGTGGGACGAGCATGGGGAACCCCTGTCGAGCGGGATCAGCTACAGCCTCAACGAGATCGGCCGCTACGACCGCTTCGTGGACGACCTCGTGCGCGCTCTCCAGGCGCTGGACGTCGAGTTGTCCGCGGTGCACACCGAGGCAGGTCCGGGACTGCTCGAGCTGAACCTCGCGCCGGGCCGCGGGCTCTCGGCGGCTGACGGTGCCCTGCTCGTGAAGTTCGCGGCCAAGCAGGTGGCCGCATCGATGGGCCTGCGCGCGAGCTTCCTCGCGAAGACCGTCCCGGGCGAAGAGGGATCGAGCGGCCACGCGCATATGTCGTGGTGGCGGGGGGACTCGAACGCCTTCGCCGCGGCGGCTGCCGAGGATCCGCTCCCGGATCCGTTCGCGGCCGCGGTCGCCGGGATCCTCGAGCACCTCCCCGCGGCCTCGCTGCTCTTGAACCCCACCATCAATTCCTACAAGCGCCTCGTCCCCGGCTGGTTCGCTCCGATCAACGCCACGTGGGGGTACGAGAACCGTTCTTGCGCCGTGCGGGCGATCCGGTCCGCGCGCCCGGAGCTCTGGCGTCTCGAATGCCGTCGCCCCGGCGCGGACGCCAACCCGTACCTGGCGCTCGCCGCGATCGCCGCGTCGGCGGCCGACGGCATGCGCCGGGGCGCCACGCCGCCGGCGCCGATCGAGGGGGACGCATACGCGCGGTCGGACCTTCCGGAGCTCCCTGGGTCGTTGGAAGCAGCGCTCGGCGCGTTCGTGGAGGACGAGGTCCTGCGGCGGGCGTTGGGCGGTGGCTTCAGCGACTACTACGCAACGTCGCGCGCCTGGGAGCTCAAGGCCTGGCGAGGAACGGTCACCGACTGGGAACGGGAACGGTACGACCGAGCGGTGTAAGCGCGAGGCCTCACTCCTCGCTGAAGTAGATGTTCTTCACCTCCGTGTACAGCGCGGCCGCGTGCATCCCCATCTCGCGACCAAGCCCGCTCTGCTTGTAGCCCCCGAACGGCGCTTCGGTGAACACGCTGCTGGACGAATTCACGCTGAGGACGCCGGTACGGATCGCCTTCGCCACACGGATCGCCCGGCCTACGTCGCGGGTCCAGATCGAGCCCGAGAGCCCGTACGGGGTGTCGTTCGCGAGGCGGACCGCTTCCTCCTCGGTGTCGAACGGCAGGATGCACGCGACCGGCCCGAAGATCTCCTCCCGAGCCACGCGCCAGGCGTTGTCGACGTCGGCGAGCACCGCGGGCGTCAGGTAGTACCCGTCGTGGTCGAGCTGCTCACCTCCGGTCGTGAGACGAGCTCCCTCTTCCTGCCCGATCGCGAGGTAGTCCAAAGACGTCTGCCGCTGGCCCTTGCTGATCAGCGGCCCCATCTCCGTCGCCTCGTCCAACGGATCGCCGACCGCGATAGCCTCGGTCGCCTTCGAGAAGCGCTCGACGTACTCGTCGTAGATCCGACGCTGCACGAACTGCCGGGAACGCGCGCAGCAGTCCTGTCCGGCGTTGTCGAACACCGACCAGAGCGACTTCTGGATGGCGACGTCGAGATCCGCGTCGTCGAACACGAGGTTCGCGGACTTGCCGCCGAGCTCGAGGGAGACGCGGGTGATGTTCGTGGCCGCTGACTGCATCACCTTCGTCCCCACCTCAGTCGAGCCGGTGAACGAGATCTTCGCGACACGAGGGTCTTCGATCAGAGCGGTCGCCGTGGTCGCGCCCGGACCCGGGAGCACGCTGAAGGTCCCCTCCGGCAGCCCCGCCTCTGTCAAGATGTCGGCGACCGCCAGCGCGGTCAGCGGCGTCTGCGACGCCGGTTTGAGGATCGCCGTGTTCCCACAGGCGAGCGCCGGAGCGATCTTCCAACTCGCGATCACGGCGGGGAAGTTCCAGGGGCTGATCAAGACACAGGGCCCGACCGGCTCCCGGAGCGTTACGTCGAGGCCCGGTGGGACGATCGGGATCGTCTCCCCGAAGATCTTGTTCGCCGCGCCGCCCCAATACTCGTAGGTGTTCGCGACGATGTCGATCTCGGCGCGGGCTCCGCTGATCGGTTTCCCGCCGTTGCGCGCCTCGAGCGTCGCGAGGTCCTCCTGCCGCTCTCGGATCAGGAACGAGGCCTTCGTGAGCACGTGCCCGCGCTCCCGCGCGCTCATGCGACGCCACGATCCCGCCTCGAACGCATCCACCGCGACGTCGACGGCTCGACGCGCGTCCTCGGGCGACGCCTGGGAGACCTCCCATGCCGAGGTCCCGGTCGACGGCTCCACCACCTCGGAGGTCGCGCCGTCGGCCGCGGCCACCCGTTCCCCGCCCAACACCAGCAGCTCGGTCATCTCAGCCTCCGGTCCGATGGTCCCGTCTCGTCCGCCGCAACGACGTCTGTTCCGATACCCGGCACGACGGTCGGGCTCGGGCTCCACAGCGTAGTGGAAGCGACGGCCCCTTCCGACGCGCGTACTCGACGGATCCCCGTCGATCGGGGTGAAACGTTCGGGCCCTTCCGTCGCTCTGAAGGAGGTCGGGCGGCGGAAGGAGCCGGGACATGTGGAGGAGGGCGAGAGCACATCCTGGCGGGGCCGCTGCGATCGCGCTCCTCGGCCTCCTGCTCGTCGTATCCGCCGTGTACTGGTTCGCCCCCCAGCGGCTCTTCCTCGATCGGAACGTGGCCGAGTCGCTCCCCGTGCCCAGCGTGAGCATCAGCGCCCCACCGGGCGGGGAGGAGGCCGAGACACCGATCCGTGCCGAGGAGCTGTCGTCGGGTCGGTTCCGGAGCCTGGAGCACGACACGACGGGCCTCGTCCGCATCGTTGCGATCGAGGACGGCTCGCGCTTCGTGCGTCTGGAGGGCCTCGATACGTCCGACGGGCCCGACCTCAGGATCTACCTGACCGACCAGCCCCTCTCAGACGACTGGGGCGTCTGGGATGACGGCAGGTACGTGGACCTCGGGGCGCTCAAGGGCAACATCGGCGATTCGAACTATCGGATCCCCGACGACGTGGACGTCTCGGGGTTCCGGACGGTTGTGATCTGGTGCCGCCGCTTCACGGTCGGCTTCGGCGTCGCGCCGATCTAGCGCTCACCGGGTCGCATGACGGACGTTCGCGAGGATCAGGATGAGGACCAGCGCGGCCAGCGCCACCCGGTACCAGAGGAAGACCGTGAAGTCGTGGCGCTTCAGGTACTTCAGCAGTCCCCAGATCACGACGAAGCCACTGATCGTGGAGGCCACGACGCCGGCGACGAACTCCCCGGCTTGGCCTTGCAGCCCGGTCCGTGCGAGGTCCACCGCCTTGTACGCGCCGGCTCCCGCGATGATCGGGAGCGACAGGAGGAACGAGAAGCGGGCGGCCGACTCCCTGTCGAGGCCCATCGCGCGGGCCGCGGTGATCGTCACGCCTGAACGCGACACACCCGGCTGGAGGGCCAGCGCCTGCGCGGTGCCGAGCAGCAGACCCTCTTTCGGACCGATCGAGTCGAAGGCGCGATCGCTTCGTGCACGCCGGTCGACGAGCACGAGCACCACTCCGAACGCGACCAACATAACGGCGATCAGCCACGGCGCTTCCAGCTGCTCCTGGATCACGTTCTCGAAGAGGGCGCCCGCGATCACGCCGGGGATGGTCCCGACGACCAGCGCCCAGGCGATGCGTTCCTCGGGCGTCGACAGGCGCCGCGCCCCGATCGATCGAAACCAGGCGCCGGCGTACCGGGCCACGTCCTCGCGGAAATAGATGAGGGCCCCGAGCAGGGTGCCCATGTGGAGGGCCACGTCGAAGGACTTCCGCACGTCGGCGTCACCGATCAGCATCCACCCGAAGATCCACGGGACCAGGATCAGATGGCCCGAGCTCGAGACCGGCGCGAATTCCGTCGCCCCCTGCACGAGGCCAAGGACGATCGCCTGGAGGATGCTCACACGCTCCTTCCGTCGGAGAACGGTTGGCCAATGCTAGCCGTCGGTCGTCACCGGAACGGTGAAGGACTCACCGGGAACGAGGTCCCCGGGTCCCCGCACGGCGATCGAGAGGGTGGCGAAGGCGGACGCGAACGCCAGCCGCTCCGCGTCGGTAGGGGTGACGAGCAGCACGAGCCCGACGCCCTCTGACGACGGGGTGGCGGCGCCTCCGAAGGAGCCGCTGCCAGCCCGCTCGACCGCGAGCACCTCGAGCCCTTCGCCCGTCACCTCCGAATGGGCCCCACCTCCACCGAAGGTGGCGATCACGTCGACCAGGTCACCCGGTCTCACGCCTACTGCTCCGCCGACCGGTACCTCCACGGCTCGCATCCCCGGCGGGACCAGCGAGGCCGTCGGCCCGGCGTCTGTCCCGGCGAGACGGGAGGACGTGAGGATCTCGCCCCCCGCTATGTACGCGATCGCGATGCGCCCCGTCGCTCGGGCGACGT
>JALZDC010000431.1 GCA_030862755.1 Actinomycetota bacterium | reverse complement strand
GCCCCGACGCGCCCGCCGGCCACAATCCGGCGAAGCGGATGGCGGAGGCGATCGGCGAGCGGATCCCGGTGGTCTGGGGCGCGGAGGGCATCGGGGCCGCCGCCGCGGCCCGCTGGAAGACCCAGTTCAACGAGAACGGGAAGGTGCCCGCATGGTGGGCCTCGATGTCAGAGCTGGATCACAACGAGGTGGTTGGATGGACCCAGCCGTTCGGTCGCCATCACGCCGTGATCGCTCTCCGGCACGAGGCCGAGGATCCTGAGGTCGCCGCGCGATTCCCGATGTCCTTCGAGATCGCCGCGGAAGCGGGGGCCGACACCCACGAGGTGTGGGCGACGGGACGGAGCGCGCTCGCCCGGCTGATGTCACTGATCCCTGTGGGAGACTTCGTCACCGCCTACGTCGGGATCCGCAAGGGCATCGACCCCACGCCCGTCGACGTGATCCAGCGGCTGAAGGCCGCACTGGCGTCGTGAACGAACCGCACGTCCCGTCGCCGGGAGACGGCGTCGAGGAAGGGATCGTGCGGGTGATCCGAGAGCGCTCGGACATCCGGCCGGTCGCCGGCATCGTGTTGGGCTCGGGCCTCGGCGACGCGATCACGGTCGCCTGGGAGCGCGCGGGCTCAGGTGAGCCGCTCGAGATCCCCTATGGAGAGCTTCCGGGCTTCCCGCCACCGACCGTGCCGGGACATGCCGGCAAGCTCTGGCTCGGAACGATCGGCGATCAGGCCGTTGCGATCTTCCAGGGTCGGATCCACTTCTACGAGGGTCACGCGATGCGGCTTGCCTCGATCACGACGCGGGTCTCCCACGCGCTCGGGGCGCGCACGGTGGTGCTGTCCGCCGCGGTCGGCGCTCTGGACCTGTCGCTGGCTGGCGGGTCGATGGTGGTCGTGCGCGATCACATCAACCTGATGGGAACCGATCCGCTCACCGGCTGGCGGTACCCGGACGGCTCGCCGGCGTTCGTCGATGTCTCCGGGATCTACGACCCCGACCTGGCCGGTGCGGCGCTCAGGATCCTGCGCGATCACGGGACGGCCGTCACGGAGGGTGTCTACGCCGCGTTGTCGGGGCCCGCCTACGAGACGCCTGCGGAGACAGAGATGCTCCGTCGGGTGGGTGCCACGGTGGTCGGGATGTCGACCGTGCCCGAGGCGGTCGTCGCCCGGGCGCTGGGCATGCGCGTCCTCGGACTAAGCTTCGTGACGAACGCTGCGGGTGGGCCCGTCTCCCACGAGGAGGTCCTGCTCGCGTCCAAGACTGCGGCGGAGGCGATCGGCCGGGTGGTGGCCGGGCTCGCCGACGCCTTCTGACGAGAGGAACCGGTTTGGGATACGACATCAGGGACAACCGGCTCGCGGACCAGGGGCGAGGGCGGATCGACTGGGCCGCCGGCGAGATGCCGGTGATCGGACAGATCCGTGAGCGCTTCGATAAGGAGAAGCCGTTGCAGGGCGTGCGCGTGGCTGCCTGCCTGCACGTGACGACGGAGACGGCCAACCTCATGGAAACGCTCGCCGCCGGCGGGGCCGAGGTCGCGCTCTGCGCCTCTAACCCCCTCTCCACCCAGGACGACGTGGCGGCAGCCCTGGTGGAGCAGAGCGGGACCGACGTCTACGCGATCAAGGGCGAGGACACCGACATGTTCTTCAAGCACATCAACGCGTGCCTCGACATCCGCCCGCACGTCACGATGGACGACGGCGCCGACATGGTGAGCGTGCTACACAAGGATCGCGTCGATCAGATCACCGAGATCATGGGTGGCACCGAGGAGACGACGACGGGCGTGATCCGTCTCCGCGCGATGGCCTCCGATCGTGCCCTCAAGTATCCGATCGTGAGCGTGAACGACGCGAACACCAAGCACCTGTTCGACAACCGGTTCGGCACCGGCCAGTCGACGATCGACGCCATCATGCGAGCGACGAACCGGCTTCTCGCAGGTCGAGCCGTCGTCGTCTGCGGGTACGGGATGTGCGGGCGCGGCGTGGCGTCTCGAGCCCGTGGTATGGGCGCGCACGTGATCGTCACCGAGGTCGACCCGACGGCTGCGCTCGAGGCCACGATGGAGGGCTATCGTGTCATGCCCCTGCTCGAGGCCGCCCGTGCCGGAGATGTGTTCGTAACGGTGACGGGCGACAAGGGCGTGATCCGCGGCGAGCACATGGAGCGGATGAAGGATGGTGCGATCCTCGCGAACTCGGGTCATTTCGACGTGGAGATCGACAAACCGGCGTTGGTCGCGTTGTCGGAAGGGCGGGTCCGCCGCATCCGCGAGTTCGTGGACGAGCACACCCTCGCCGACGGGCGCAAGCTGAACCTGCTCGGCGAGGGCCGCCTCGTGAACCTCGCCGCCGCCGAAGGTCACCCGGCCGCCGTGATGGACATGTCCTTCGCGAACCAGGCGCTCTGCGTCGAGTGGCTGGTGAAGAATCACGGCGATCTTGAGGCCAAGGTGTATCCGGTCCCGACGGAGATCGACGAGGAGGTCGCCCGGCTCAAGCTGCGGGGCATGGGCGTGGAGATCGACACGCTCACGCCCGAACAGGACGCATACCTCCGGAGCTGGGAGGAGGGTACGTAACGCTGGAAGCCGTCAGGATCCGGGCGCACTTCGAGCGCTTCCCGGCATCGCTCAAAGGGTCGTTCGTCATGCGCGGTGCCGACGGGGATCCTCACCAGGTCCGGCTCGACGACGCCCGTGCGGTCGAGTTGGCCGGGCACGGATCCATCTCGATGGGCGTGCAGCCGGCGACGCTGGAGGTCGCGCCGAATCGCGATCTCTTCGTCCCGTTCGAGTTCCCGGTCGCCGAGCTCGCCTCGGGTTGGTACGCGATCGAATGCGAGCTGGCGATCGACGGATCGCCGGGGACGATGCGTCCCGGCTCGCGGTTCGCCGTGCCATGGCCGAGGGGCGCCACGAGACGTGACCAGGTGCGCATCGGGAAGTCGGTGGCGCTCGGTGGAGAAAGGGTGCGGATCGACCAGCTCGGATGTCGCGCGGACTCGGTGGAGCTGCGCTACGAGGGGACGGAGGCGACGGTGACACTCGCCGCCGACGGCACCCGCGTCCCGGTGCTCGAGGCGATCTTCGATGCGGAGACGAGGACCGGCTCGGTCACCGCCTATCCGTTGTTGAAGACCCAGCACGCCCTGACGATCGCGGTCAAGGGCGCCGGCGATCCGATCGAGGTGCCGCTGCCCTGAGCATGTCGGCGGCGCGCCGTAGCGTTCCGCCGTGCTCGAGGGGGCGATCGACATCCTTTTCCCGCGGGCCTGCGCCGGATGCGGTGTAGGCCCGTGGCCGTTCTGCGCCACATGCGCCCGGCAGCTGCTCCCGCTCGAGCCGCCGTGGTGCCGCCGTTGCGGGCGGCCCTTGCCGACGGACGTCGAGCGATGCCGGGACTGTCCTCCGGCCCCCATCGCGTCGGCGCGAGCCGCGTTCGCCTACCGAGGTCCGGCCAAGGCCGCGGTCCACCGGCTGAAGTTCTGCGGGTGGCGAGGGGTCGGG
>JALZDC010000406.1 GCA_030862755.1 Actinomycetota bacterium | reverse complement strand
CGCTCGTGCAGGCTCACCCGCTCGCGCTTGGGCAGGCTCGCATACGCGACCTCCCGGACGGTCTCGTGACGGAAGCGCCAGCGCGGTGCCCTGCCCGCGTCGTCGCGGACCAGGATCTCGGCTTCCTCCAAGCCGCGGAGCTCGTCCGCGTCGACGTCTGAGACCGTCGCCAGCTCCTCCAGGTCGAAGGAGTAGATGAACAGAGAGGCGCGCCTGGCCAGATCGCGCAACCGGTGACGCAGGCTGTCCAGGCGGGCGGCCACGACGGCCTGGACGGTCGGGGGGAGCGCCCGCCCTGAGCCGGAGGCTCCGTCCTGCCGGGATCGCAGCACCATCCCCGTCGTCTCCACGATGAAGAAGGGGTTTCCTCCGGTGCGCTCGGCGATCTCGGCGGCTTCGGCATCGCCGATCCGGCCGCCGGCGGCCTCGCGGACCAACTCGAGAGCCTCCCGGCTCGGGAGCGGGTCCAGGCGGAGTGTGACGGCATTCACGGCACCCGATCCCCACGCGGGCCGCTCCTCGAGCAGCTCCTGCCGGCCGAGCGCGATCGTGAGTGCTCGCTGAGGCGCACGCTTCGTCGTCCTCGCCATCCGTTCGATCAGATCGAGCATGGGCGGACGGAGCGCGTGGACGTCCTCGAACACGAGCACCACGGAGCCGCGGGAGGCGAGGCCTTCGATCAACGACAGGAATCCCCCCTGCACGTCCTGGACGAAGACGGATTCCTCGCGTCCCGGAGCGCCCAGCCCGATCGTGAGCCCCAAGCGTCCCGCGATCCGCTCCGCCTCGCTCGGATCGCAGCAGCCCTCGACGACCTCCTGGAGCCTGCGCATCGCTTCTTGAGGCGGCATCTCGTCCTCGATACGGGCGATCTCGCGAACGATCGCGGTGACCGGAGCGAACGTCGTGGTATCGCCGTACGCCTGCGCGCGTCCCCACAGGACCGTGACGTCCGACCCGAGCCCGGCGAGGAGCTCGTCGGCCAGACGCGACTTGCCGACACCCGGCTCGCCCAGGATGGAGACGAGGAGCGGACTGGACGTGGCGTTCACCCTCGCGACGCTCCCGCGCAGGATGTCCAGCTCGTTCGTTCGCCCCACGAACGGGATCGTGCGCCGCGCCGACCGGGTGGTGAGCGCCTCCACCGGGTAGGCCGGGAGCGCGCCGGCGAACCCCTTCGCCTCGACCTCCTGCTTGTCGCCGAAGGAGACCGCTTCCTCGGTGAGGGCATGCGTGGTGGCGCCCATGAGCACCTGTCCCGGCTGCGCGGCGGTCTGCAGACGGGCTGCGGCGTTGACCACCTGGCCGGTGACGAGCAACTGCCCGGTCGGCCCGACGCCCGTAGCGGCCTCGCCGGTCTCGATCCCGACCCGGACCTCGAGCGGCTCGCCCAGACCCAGGGATCGCTGGAGGCGATGCATCCGGTCGCGGATCGCGAGGCCGGCGCGGACGGCCCGCACCGCGTCGTCCTCACTGACGTGAGGCAGGCCGAACACGGCCATCACGGCGTCGCCGATGAACTTCTCGGGGTGACCGCGGAGCGCGCGCAGCTCCTCGCTCGCCGCATCGAAGAACCCACCGAGGACCTCTCGGGCTCGCTCAGGGTCCAGGCGTTGGGCGAGTCCGGTGGAGTCGACGAGGTCCGCGAACAGCACCGTCACCACCTTCCGCTCCTCGGTCCCGAGGGTGGTGGCGACCGGCGTGCCGCAGTTGGGACAGAAGCGGGCGGCCTGGGGGAGGGGTTGGCCGCAGAACTCGCACTCCATGGCACCCAGCATAGGGGCGGGTACCGACCCGCCCGGCCCCCCGGGTGTCCCCCCTGGGCCGATGGGTGACTCGATCCTCATGGAACCGACAACCTTCGAACGGCCCGAGGACTTCCGTGCCTGGCTGGAGCAACATCACGACAGCGAGAGCGAGCTGGGGGTCGGCTACTGCAAGAAGTGATCCGGCAACCCGAGCATGACCTGCGGGAGTCGGTGGACGAAGCGCTCTGCTTCGGGTGGATCGACGGGGTCCGCAAGAGCATCGACACCGGGAGGTACGCGATCCGGTTCACGCCCCGGCGAGCCCGGAGCGTGTGGAGCGCCGTGAACATCGAGCGCGTCGCGGCGCTCACGGAAGAGCGACGGATGCGCCCCGCCGGACGGAGGGCGTTCGAAGCGCGTCGCGAGGATCGGTCCGGGATCTACTCCTACGAGCAACGAGACAAAGCAGTGTTCGATCGCGCGTTCGAGAAGCGCTTCCGCGCGGAGAAGAAGGCACGGGCCGACTTCGAGAGCCGGCCCGTGTGGTACCGGCAGGCCGCGATCCG
>JALZDC010000400.1 GCA_030862755.1 Actinomycetota bacterium | reverse complement strand
GGGATGTCCCGGGTGATCTCCTCGGCCCCCAGCTTGGTGTCGCGGGCGTCGACCTCGTGCTCCTCGATGTGGATCGACGTGAGCACGTCGTCCTTCACCAGGCGCTGCGAGATGATGATCGCGTCCTCGTAGTTGTGCCCTTCCCAGGGCATGTACGCCACGAGGAGGTTCTTCCCCAGAGCGATCTCGCCCGCATCCGTGGACGGCCCATCGGCGATGACCTGCCCCTTCGCGACCCTGTCGCCGATGTCGACCACCGGCTTCTGGTTGAAGTTGGTTCCCTGGTTGGTCCGCCGGAACTTGATCAGGTCGTAGGTGCGGAGCTTGCCCGTCTTCTCCTTCACCGCGACGATCTCGGCCGACACGTCCTCGACCGTGCCTGCTTCGTCGGCCAGCACCACGTCACCCGCGTCCACCGCCGCGCGGAACTCGACGCCGGTCCCGACCAGCGGGGCCTCCGCTCGGAGCAGCGGGACGGCCTGGCGCTGCATGTTCGCGCCCATCAGGGCGCGGTTGGCGTCGTCGTGCTCGAGGAACGGGATCAGCGCGGCGGCCACCGAGACGAGCTGCTTCGGCGAGACGTCCATGTAGTCGATCTCGTCGGGCGAGACCTGGTCGACCTCACCACCCTTGCGGCGCACCAGCACCTGGTTGTCCTGGAACGTACCGTCGGGAGCGAGCCGAGCGTTGGCCTGCGCGATGACGTGGCGATCTTCCTCGTCGGCCGAAAGGTAATCGATCTTCGCGGTGACCTTGCCGCTCTCCACGCGCCGGTACGGGGTCTCGATGAAGCCGAACTCGTTGATCCGCCCGAAGCTCGAGAGCGAGCCCATCAGCCCGATGTTGGGCCCCTCCGGCGTCTCGATCGGGCACATCCGGCCGTAGTGGGACGGGTGCACGTCGCGGACCTCGAAGCCCGCGCGCTCGCGCGAGAGCCCGCCCGGCCCGAGGGCGGACAGGCGCCGCTTGTGCGTGAGGCCGGCAAGCGTGTTGGTCTGGTCCATGAACTGCGAGAGCTGCGACGTCCCGAAGAACTCCTTGATGGACGCGACCACGGGACGGATGTTGATCAGGGTCTGCGGAGTGATGGCCTCGACGTCCTGGGTGGTCATCCGCTCCTTCACGACCCGCTCCATCCGGGACAGGCCGATCCGGATCTGGTTCTGGATCAGCTCGCCCACCGACCGGATCCGGCGGTTCCCGAAGTGGTCGATGTCGTCGGGGTCGTAGCCCTCCTCGCCGGCGTGGAGCTTCACGAGGTAAGTCACGGTCTTGAGGATGTCCTCGAAGGTGAGGACCGCCTTGTACTTGGGGGCACCCTGTCCGGCAGCCTCTTCCTTCTGCATCGCAGAATAGACGCGATACCGGAACTGCTCCCAGGCCTTCTTGTCGGGATTGTCCGCCTCGCCGAGCCCTCGGTGATGGGCCCGGAGCTGCTTCAGGAGCTCGCCCTCCGCCGCGCCGAGCTTCTTGTCCACCTTGTGCCGTCCGACCCGGGCGACGTCGTAACGCTTGGGGTTGAAGAAGAGGTTCTCGAGGAGCGTCTTCGCACTCTCAGCCGTCGGCGGCTCGCCGGGCCGGAGCTTCCGGTAGATGTCCTCGAGGGCTTCCTCGTGGGTCTCGACGTGATCCTTCTCCAGTGTGTTCTGGATCGCGAGGGCGTTGCCGAAGAGCTTCAGGATCTCGTCGGTACTGAAACCGAGCGCCTTGAGGAATACGGTCACGTTCTGCCGGCGCTTGCGGTCGATCCGGACGCCGACGGTGTCCTTCTTGTCGACGTCGAACTCGAGCCACGCCCCGCGGGACGGGATGATGTTGGCGATGAAGACGTCCCTATCGGACGTCTTGTCGAGCTCCTTGCTGAAGTAGACGCCTGGCGAGCGCACGAGCTGGGAGACCACCACGCGCTCGGTGCCGTTGATGATGAAGGTGCCTCGGTCGGTCATCATGGGGAAGTCCCCGAGGAAGACCTCCTGCTCCTTGATCTCCCCCGTGACCTTGTTGACGAAGGTCGCCTCGACGAACAATGGCGCAGAGAACGTGATGTCCTTGTCGCGGCACTCCTCTTCGGAGAACTTCATCTCCCGGAACTCGTGGGTGCCGAAATAGAGCTGGAACTGCTCGGTGAAGTCCTCGATGGGCGAAACCTCTTCAAGGACCTCCTTGAGGCCTTCGTTCAGAAGCCTATCGAAGGAGTCCTTCTGGATCGCGACGAGGTCGGGAAGCTGAAGGACCTCGTCGAGTTTGGCGAAACTGACACGATTCCGAACAGGCACGAGCTGGTCAGGCAAGCAGAACCCCTCCCGGGAGACGTCGAGAGCGCACGGCAGAGCGCGGTGGACGACACGGCGAATGAGCAGTCTACGAGGAGATGCGGGCACCGTCAACGGAGCCTGCCCGGACGGCGGGTTCCACTGAGGGTACGCTCCTCCATCCGAGCGGTCAACCCGCCGAAAGACCGATCCCACGAGCGCCTTGGCCTGCTGGCCGGTCCGGCTGATGGTGTGGCTCCGTCACCGAGGGTAGGGTTCGGCGACGATGGCCTCGCACCCCGTCCCGTCCGGCCGGTGGCGCCCAACGACCCGCGGGAGACGGGTTGCCCTGGCCGTCGGCGCAGGTCTCGCGACCTTCGTGCTCCTGCTCATCCTGGACGGGGTATGGGCGGGCAGGATCCTGGTCCGAGGACTCACGAGCGCTCGGTCGGAGCTCGCGGTGGCGATCGAGTCGATCGTCACTGGCGACCCGGAGGCCGCGGCACCGCACTTCGCCGCCGCTCAACGGGCCGCCGACGAGGCCCTCGGTGCGACGGGTCACCCTTCGATGGGGATCGCCCGCCTCCTGCCCCTGGCTGGCAGCAACATAGAGGCGGCGGCGGCCGTCGCCGAAG
>JALZDC010000399.1 GCA_030862755.1 Actinomycetota bacterium | reverse complement strand
CGACGACGGTCGTGATCCCGGCCTCCGCCGCTCCCAGCAAGCCGATCAGCGTCGCGGCGTAGACATCGTCGGCCTGGTAGTGACCGCCGGCATCGGTCGGCCGCGGAGTGTCGTCGCTCGAAGCACGATCCCCGAAGTTCCGGAACAACGACCTCCAGGCGTGACGGTGTGTGTCGACGAAGCCCGGCATCACGACCGTGTCGGTGGCGTCGACGTGCTCGGCGTCTCGAGCTCGGAGGCCGGATCCGACCTCGGCGACCCGGTCTCCGTCGATCAGGACGTCACCTCTGCCGAGGTTAGGCGTCTTCACGCCCATCGTGAGGACACATCCTCCGCTGAGCAGGATCTTCGACGTCGACTTCCTCCCCGCTCACTGTCACTGTTGATCGAGCGACCCGAGTGCAGGGACACTACATACCCCACGGTGCCTTGGTTGAGCAACCCAAGGAGAACGTGGAGCTGGGTCCGCACGGATCGCGATCGAGGTTTGAACGAGCCGGAGCGGCGATGATCAGCAGAGCTTCACACCGAGAGGCATCATCGAGTAGTCTCGGAGCGACCGAGCCGTGGGACAACGCATCGAGGTGTTGGTGGCCGGCGAGCTGGAAGACATCGGGACCAGGCTCCGTGAGGAGCGAGACCGCGTGGGGATCAGCCAGCGCGAACTGGCCCGACGGATCGGACTGTCGGCCAGCATGATCTCGCAGATCGAGAGCGGCCAATCCAAACCGTCTGTGAGCACGCTCTACGGGATCGTGACCGAGCTGGGCGTCTCGGTCGACGACATCTTCGGAGGGGCGAACGGCTCGGCCACGCAACCGGGAGGCGAGGGCGCCGCGGACCCAGCCCTGGTCACCGATCACGGGCCGATGGTGCGGATGGAGGAGCGGCACGTGATCGACCTCGACTCCGGCGTCCGCTGGGAGCGGCTGACGAGCCACGAGCACGAGAACGTCGACTTCCTCCACGTCGTCTACGGCGTGGGTGGTTCGTCGGCCTCCGATGAGAGGATGATGCGCCACCCGGGACGCGAGTACGGGGTGGTCCTGGAGGGACGGCTCGGCGTCCGCCTCGGCTTCGAGGAATACGAGCTCGGGCCGGGTGACTCGATCGCCTTCGACTCGACGAGGCCCCATCGACTGTGGAACCTCGGCGACGTCCCGGTCACCGGGATCTGGTTCGTCGTAGGCCGCGAAGGGTGACGGCGCCCGCCTCCCGGCCCGCCCTGAGGTGATCCCCGTGCGAAGGCGACGCTCCTGATGAAGAGGATCGTAGCCGTCGACGATTACGAGTCCCTCGCGCGGGAGCTTCTCCCCTCGGAGGTCTACGACTTCATCGCCGGCGGAGCGGGAGATGAGTGGACCCTGCGCGAGAACACCAACGCGTTCACGCGGTGGGTCGTCCGCCCTCGGATCCTGAGTGGTGTCGTCGTGCGAGACGTCACGGCGGAGGTCTTCGGGGCCACCCTCTCGCTGCCGGTGATGATCGCGCCGTGGGGATATCAAAGGCTCGCCCACCCGGACGGGGAGCTGGCGACGGCGCGCGCGGCCGCCCGCGCCGGCACACTCATGGTGGTTCCGACGCCCGCAGAGGCGGATCTCGAGGCGATCGCCGAGGTCTCGGAGGCTCCCATGTGGATGCAGCTTTACGTGTTCGCGGATCGCGGCTACACGGAGAAGATGCTGCGTCGTGCGACTGAGGCCGGCTATCGAGCGGTGATGCTAACGGCCGACCTGCCCGTCAGGGGGACGCGCGACCGGGACAGGCGGAACGAGTTCGAGATCCCTCACGGCCTCAGGCCGCGAGGGGGTGTCTACGACCCGTACATCCGCTGGGAGGATCTCGACTGGATCAGAGATCACGCCCCCTTGCCGATCCTGGTGAAAGGGATCCTCACGGCCGAGGATGCACGGCGAGCGGTCGATGCCGGCGCGGACGGGATCGTCGTCTCGAACCACGGGGGGCGACAGCTCGACGGCACGCTCGCCAGCATCGAAGCGCTTCCGGAAGTCGTCCAGGCCGTCCGGAACGAGGTCCCGGTCCTGCTTGACGGCGGTGTTCGACGTGGGACCGACGTCCTGAAGTCGATCGCGCTCGGAGCGGTCGCGGTCCTCGTCGGGCGCCCCGCGGCGTGGGGCCTGGCCGTCGACGGCGAGGATGGCGTCGTCCGGGTGCTGGAGATCCTTCGCGAGGAGCTCGACACCGCGATGGCCCTCACAGGGTGTCGCACGATCTCGGACATCACCTCCGAGCTCGTCGCAAGGCACTAGCAAGGGCTTCAGGGATCCGGTCTCTGAGCCCCATCACGTTCGAGTCGAGAACGCCGTCGATCCGGGAGCGCTCGGACGCTCGCCCGCTTCAGGGCTTCCGACCGGTCGCTCGGCCCCACGCGAGGGCGGCGAACGGATCGGGCGACTCGGCCCAGCGGATCCAGGCCCGCTCCAGTTGCGACGGGTATCTTCACGTCAACCATGGACCGCGTTGCTATCGAAGAGCTCCTCACCTTCACGGACTACAGCTGGCGCGAGCACGAGCGCACGATCCGCCCCCTCGGCGACGAGGTGCTGACGCAGCCGGCGCCCGGCTCGGGCTGGCCGTCGCTGCGGGATGCCCTCGCCCACATCAACTGGGCATACGTCCGCTGGCTGGCGGACCCGGCCGGAACGAGCGACGGGCCAGTGGAGTGGGTGGAGTCGTGGAACGATCTGGAGG
>JALZDC010000386.1 GCA_030862755.1 Actinomycetota bacterium | reverse complement strand
AGGGCGGCACAGGGCATCGGTCTCGCAGCGGTGGTGCCCGTCTCGGTCCAAGCCTCGGGACAGCTCCTGAGCGGGGAGCGGCGCGCCCACGCGCTGGGGTGGTGGGGAGCCTCGAACGGGCTCGGCTTGGCCTTCGCCCCGCTCGTCGGCGGCGCGATCATCGAACTCATCGGCTGGCGATGGGTGACGGTGCCGTCCTGCTTCCTGGGCCTGGCGCTCGTGGTCACCGCCCTGATCGCGTTCCCGGCCGACCTGCAGCGTGGATCGACGATCCGACTCCGGGGCCTCGGCCTGGTCGCATCGGTCTCGGGCACCGGCATGTCGGCGCTCGCCGCCGCATCGACGGGAGCTTGGGCCGTCGCGGCCGGACTCGCGCTCACGTGCGGGATCGCATCGATCGCGGCGGTTCGCGCCATGCGACACGACGGCGAGCTCGCCGAGCTGCGGAGCTGGTTCCGCGACCCTGAGGTCCGGCGGTCCTCGCTCGGCGCCACCCTCCAGATGGTCGCCAACGGGCTGGTCCAGGTCGCGGTGCCCGCATGGTTGATCGTGAGCGGGGTCCTCGGCGCGGGCGGGGCAGCGGCACTCCTGATGGGTATGACGCTCACGATGGCGGCGATGGGCCCGGTCACCGGCCGGCGGGGATCGGTCAGCTATCCCTCCCGGCTCCGGCGTGGGCTGGCCGGCTGCGCCTTGGGACTCGTGGGCCTCGCGGTCGCGGCCGCGACAGGGCCCTGGTGGGTCGCCGCACCCGCGCTCGTTGTATTGGGGCTCGGCGCAGGCTCCCTGCTCTCACCCTCCCTCACGGCGTTCAGTCGGACGACGGCCGGCGAGAGCACCATCGCCCTCTCGCTGTTCAACCTGGCGCGCCTCGGGTCGTTCGGTCTCGGCGGGCTGCTCGGCGGCGCGTTCGTTGATGCGGGTGAGCCCGGCACGGCCTTCCTCGCGGTCGCGCTGCTCTGCAGCCTCGCGGCCGCGCGTGTCAGCTCAGCTGCGCCCGCGCATCACGCCGAGCACGCTCGCGAGAACCAAGCGCAGGAACGGATCAGAGCGCCGGAAGGCGCGAGAGGAGGATCGGACGATGGCTGAGGGACTCCGGCTCGATACCTCGGGCCACACGCTGACGGCGACGATCGATGCCGGCGAGGGGAACCTGTTCACGCGGGAGATGATGGACGCGCTGATCGAGGCGATCGGGGAGGCCGGTCGGACGGACGAGCTTCGGTTCGTCCGCCTTCGAGCCGAAGGCGACGCGTTCTGCATGGGCCGAGCCAAAGGTGGCGCGACCCCGGACGAGCTCCGCGGCATGGCGCGGCGGATCGCGAGCGTGAACGAGACGCTTCGCACAACCCCGCTGACCGTGTTGGCCGAGGTGAAGGGATCCGCCGCGGGGTTCGGCGTGGGGATGATCGGGGCGAGCGATATCGCCGTCGCCGCGGACGGCGCCACCTTTGCGTTCCCGGAGATCAAGGCGGGCTTCGCTCCCGCCGTCGTGATCAGCTGGGCCCGCTTCATGCTGCCGCCCCGTCTGCTCTACGACATGGTGTCGACGGGTGACGCGATCGACGCCGCCCGCGCCCTGGAGGCGGGCCTACTCACCGAGGTCGTCCCGCCCGACGGGCTCGCCGCCCGCGTCGAGGAGCGGATCGCCCGTCTCGAGGCGGTGGACGCCTTCGCGCTCCGGGAGATGAAGCGCTTCCTGGTCTTCACCAGAGCGATGGATCCGGGAACGGCCGCGCAGGCGTCGGTGGACACGCTGGTCTTCAGCGGACTTCGGGTGATCGGGAAGTTCTGAAGGCCGCGTTGCCTTGACGCCGACGCCGGGAGGGAGCATCGTCGGGATCGAAAGCCTGCACATTATATATAGTCAAGGTCGATCCCTTCCTCCGGCGAGGAAGGCCTCGAACGGCGGTCCGGATGGCGGACGGAAGGAGGGCGCGGATCCGATGAGGATGCGGCGAAGGGCTGGGATCTTCCGAACGCTGGCGCTCCTGAGCGTGCTGGCTCTGGTGGCGGTGGCATGTGGAGACGACGGCGGTGGCGGCGGTGGCGGCGGTGGCGGCGGAGGCGGAGGGACGGGTGAGGACAACATCATCCGCTTCACCTTCGCCCCCGATCCGGTGTGGGACTACCTGAAGGACTCCGGCATCCGCGAGGAGATGGAGGCCGAGTCCGGGATCCGGATCATCGAGCAGGCGAGCTGGGACGAGTTCGGCCTCTACGCCGGCGGGCACGCCGACATCGTGTCGATCGCGTCGTTCGAAGTGCCGCTCCTCGAAGAGGAGACGGGCAACCCAGCGACGGTCTTCGGCAAGTACAACATCGACCGCAGCATCCTGGTGGTCCCGGCCGACTCCGACGCGCAGACGCTCGAGGACCTCCAGGGCGAGAAGATCGCAGTCTGGGACTCCGTCTCCTCCACCGTGGTCTGGGGCGTCCTGGCGAACGAGCTGTACGGCCTCGACTTCCGGACCGGCGGCGGCGACTTCGAGCTGGTGGTCGCCGACCTGACCAACACGGGCGCGCTGGCGGCGGACAAGGAGGTCGCGGGGGCGCTCGTGCTCCCCGACTTCAACGTCCCTCCGCTCCTGAACGGCGACGTCCGGGTCCTCTACGACGGGAGGACCGCAGCCGATCTCTACGCGGAGGTGGCCGAGGCGCCCGACCACGACGGTCCGATGATCAACATCTTCATGGCGCCGACCGACTGGTACGACGATCACCCCGAGGAGGTCGAGTTCTTCCTGTCGATGTGGGAGCGCGGCATCCAGGAGTGGCAGGCGAACCAGGACCAGATCATCGAGAGCTACCCGCAGCACTTCGCGGTCGAGACTCCCGAGGAGATCCAGTTCATCAAGGACTACATGGCGGACCACGACTGGTTCGTGGAGACCGTCTACCTCGACGAGGAGTGGGTCGACACCGAGTCGAGCATCTTCCCGATGCTCGCCGAGGCCGGGCTGTCCGACTCAGACGAGAGTCCGCGGTTCGACATCGTCGAAGCACCTGCATGATCGACAGCTGAACCGAGGAAGCGAGCGGCTGGAGGACGGCGGATGAGTTCGACGACCGTCGAGCGCGGCCCCCGCGGGAGCGCCCACCTGTCGCTCGCCGGGCGCCGGCGGGTCCGGGGTGTCGCCGGTCTCCTGATCGGCGTCGGCGGTTTCCTGCTGGTCTGGACCCTCCTATCGGAATTCGTCGTCGGGGAGTTCCTGCTCCCACCCCCCCTCGAGATCGGGCAGGTCATGTGGGAGATCGTCCGATCGGGGGCATTCATCGAACACTTCGTGCCGACGATCCTCCGGCTTGGCTACGGGTTCGCGCTTTCGCTGCTGATCGGGTTCCCGGTCGGATACCTGATGGGCACCAGCCGGTGGTGGCGGGCCTTCTTCCACGACATGGTGATGGTCGCGGGCAGCATCCCCGGGATCACGTACGCGGTGATGGCCCTCGTCATCTTGGGCATCTCGATCTTCGGGCCGGTGATCGCCGTGGGTCTGGTGTCGATGCCGTACGTCGCGATCAACGTGGCGGAGGGACTGGACTCGGTCGACCGCCGGCTCGTGCAGATGAGCGACGCCTTCGGGCGGCAACGTGCCTCGATCGTCCGCCACGTCCTCATCCCGTCCGTGACGCCGTTCGCATTCGCGGGCGTGCGCCTCTCGTTCGCCCTCGCCTGGAAGGTCGAGCAGCTCACCGAGGTATTCGGGGCCTCCTCCGGCGTCGGGTTCCAGATCAGGAGGGAGTTCGAGGATTTCTCGGTTCCCGGCACGCTCGCGTGGGTGCTGCTGTTCATCGTCTTCATGATCCTGCTCGAGCGGTTCGTACTCGCCCGGCTGGAGCGTTACCTGTTCCGCTGGCGGCTGGAGGACACGAAGTGAACCGGGCCGTCGCCGCGCCGTCGGCATCCGAGGGGCCCTTCGCCCCCATCGCGAGGTTCCTCGGGTCCGACGGG
>JALZDC010000352.1 GCA_030862755.1 Actinomycetota bacterium | reverse complement strand
GTGATCTCCGACACGGTCGGGTTCGTAGGTAAGCTTCCCCACGACCTCGTGGAGGCGTTCAGGTCCACGCTGGAAGAGGTGGCTCTGGCCGACCTGATCGTCCACGTCGCCGATGGAACCTCGCATGCGCTCGACGAGCAGGTGGACGCGGTCCGCAGGGTGCTGTCGGAGATCGGGGCGGGCCACATCCCTGAGATCCTCGCCCTGAACAAGATCGACCGAGTGGCGGGCTCCGCGAGAGCGAGGCTCGCCGGGAGGTTCCCCGGCTCCGTGGCGGTCTCGGCGCTCACCGGAGAGGGGGCCGATGGCTTGCTCGAAGAGATCGGGGCCCGGGCACCGCATCCTCCCGTGGACGTCCGGCTCCTCGTGCCCTTCGGGCGGGAGGACGTCACCGCCAGGTTGTATCGCGAGGCCGAGGTGCTGTCGAAGGAGACGGACTCCGAGGGAACGATCGTCCGCGCTCGAGTGGGGCTGCGGTTGTTGTCCGCGATCCGTGGCTTCGTGCTCGAGGAGGCCTAAGCGTCCGGTCGTCCGATCCGCCACAGCCAGGTCTCTGCCCAGTTCCCTGTGATCACGGTGTCCGGGTCGTGGCCTCGTTCGAGGGCGAACCGGAGGGCGAGGATCTGCAACCGGACGGTGAGCGGGATCTGGGCCAACAGCATCGGGAGGGGGTCCGGCTCGCCCACGCGATAGACGGGGATCCCCTCGGCCGAAGCCGCGGCGGTGACCGCCTCCACGAAACCGTTCGCCTCGGGGGGCATGAGGCTGAGCAGCGCGTCTCGGCCGTCGAGCGGGACGGCCGAACCGTGGAGCAGGTACTCGATGTCGTGCCCCTCGGCGAGCACGCGTGCACCTTCGCGAAGCTTGAGCGCTCCCTCCCGGGCCGTGAAGGCGGCGGGTCCCGCCCCCGCGATCACGAGGTCCCGTTCGGGGATCTGGATCGACTCCGTGCCGGGTGCCTCGATGGCGTTCTGAACGGCGCTCGGCACGAGCGTGAGCGAGTCATCCGTGATCGAGTCGGCTCCCATCTCCTTCGCGATCATCGCGAGGGCGAGGAGGGCCGTCGTGTAGCTCACCGTGTAGGTCTCGGAGGTCTCGGCCGGGCACGTCTCGACCGAATGAGGGAAAGGGGTGCCTCGCTTCGTGATCATGATGACGTCGAGGCCGGCCAGCATGGCGAGCGCCCGGGCGGCCAGCGCGTAGGCCGTCTCGCCCGTGTGGCTGATCACGATGATGGTGTCGTCGGGTCCGACGATCGGGGCCCAAACGACGAAGTGCATCGACGACACGGCGACGGCCGCTCGCCCGGCGTCCTGGAGCATCCCGGCTCCCAGTATCGCGGCGTGGTAGCTCGTGCCCGTCCCGACCAGCCAGATCCGCCGAGAACGCTGGAGGCTCTGGGCCGCCGTGTGGACCTGCTGTTGGACCCTCTCCGAGGTGAGGAGATGGGTGAGCTCGGCCGGCTGCGAGAGGATCTGGCGCTCCAGGTTCGTGCCTACCTGCATGGACATGCCCCCCTCCAGACCCGTCGTCGGAGAGAGGAGCTTAGTCCGACTCAGAGCTTCCTGAGCACGGCGACGACCTTGCCCAAGATGCGCCCGTCCAGCATCTCGAACGGCTCAAGCGTGGGGTTCTCGGGGATGAGCATCACCCGAGCGCCGTCGTGACCCAGGCGCTTCACCGTGGCCTCGTCCTCGGCGGGTCCGGGCAGGAGCGCGGCCACGATGTCGCCGTCCGACGCCGACCGCTGGCTCCGAACGACGACGACGTCGCCGTCGAAGATGCCCGCTCCGATCATCGACTCACCGGTGACCCGGAGCGCGAAGTGGCCGTCCCCGCGCGCGAACTCCGCCGGCACCATGATGCGATCCTCGATGTGCTCGTCGGCGAGGACCGGCTCGCCGGCCGCGATCCGACCGATCAACGGAACGGGCGTTCCTTCAGCCCGCCGTTCATCCGAGAGGGCCATGGCCCGGGGCTTGCTCGGGTCCTTGTGGAGGAGTCCCTTCCGCTCGAGGTTGGCCAGCTGCGCGTGGACCGACGACGACGACGTGAGGCCCACGGCATCACCGATCTCGCGAACGGTCGGGGGGTAGCCGCGTTCACGAACGGCCCTCTCGATGACGTCGAGGATGCGCTGCTGCCGCGAAGTGATGTCAGACACGATGCGTACCCTCCTGTTCCCGGTGGCGCTGGATCGGCGGCGCTAGTGGTTGAGGGCACGGTAGCAGCCGCCAGGAGGAGATGCAAACATATGTTCGGTTCTCCCCTTGACATCGAACATCCGTTCGGGCACGATCGCCGCATGGGTCGAACACGCGTTCGGCGCCGTCGGCTGATCGCACTCGGCATGGTCGTGGGTCTCGCGGGGGTCCTGTCCGGACCGATGGCCAACGCGGTGGGGGTAGGCGGGACGGCGGAGCGCAACGCCGCGCGGACGCACGTGGTGCGTCACGGGGACACCCTGTGGTCGATCGCCACGCGGTTCGAGCCCTCGACCGATCCTCGCGTTGTCGTTCACGCCATCACCTCGGCCAACGGCCTGGACCCCGCCGCGTTGGTGCCTGGGCAGCGGCTGTCGATCCCGTCCATCGGCTAGCGCCCGAGACGACCGGTTTGACCGCCCCACATCCTGCGGGTAGCGTGCCCGCGGCCACCACATCTTGTGGCCGGACGCGACATGAGATGCCCATGGTGCAGCGCGGACGACGATCGAGTCGTCGACTCACGGCCCGCCGACGGC
>JALZDC010000330.1 GCA_030862755.1 Actinomycetota bacterium | reverse complement strand
GTGCCATTCCTCGTAACCCTGCTCCGACCTTCCGTGGCTCCCTTGGCCGTGGCCACCGGGGCCGTGATCGTGGTCCTGGTCGCCGTGCCTCCGCCACATCGCGCCTTTGAAGGCGAACAGCGCCAGGAAGAACAGCGGGAAGAACAGGAAGAACGGGAAGAACCCGAATCCGTGGCCGCCGACGTATCGCACGACATCCACACCCCTGCCGCTCTGTTCGAGCCCCTCGTTCACACCCCAGTTGTAGGCACCGATCCCGACCCCCACCAGCAGCAGGACCGCTAGGATCGCGGCGCCCCATCCGAACCCACGTCTCATCTCGAACCTCCTCGCCGGATAGGTCCCTCCCATCCCTGGTACCAGCCTCGCGCCGCGGTGTGAAGGAGTCGTGAACTTCTCGTGGAGGGTTCGCGTAGGCTGCGGCCATGCTCGAGGGCGACCGCGTGGTGCTACGGCCGATCCAGGCCTCGGACCGCGAGCGGCTGTACGAGCTCATCGAGACGATCGAGGTGCGCGCCCTTTCCAACAACGACCCCCCGCTCCCGGTCTCCCTGGAAGAGGTCGAGGCGCGAGACAAGCGATGGATCGAGGAAGGCCAGACCGGCTCGGCGTGGTTCGCGATCGATGTCGACGCCGAGACGATCGGCGTCTGTGGGCTGCATTCGATCGATCACTACCACCAACGGGCGGACGTCGGGATCCGGATCGGCAAGCCCTACTGGCGTCGTGGGCACGGGCAGGACGCCGTTCGAACGTTGCTCGAGTACGGCTTCTCTCAGCTCAACCTGGCCAAGATCTCGCTGCAGGTCCTCGCCGACGACGAGCGCGCGGTCGGCGCGTACCTGAAGACTGGGTTCGTCGAGGAAGGTCCTCTGCGCGACCACACGTGGTACGACGGCGCCCGGCACGATGAGCTCGTGATGGGCGTCCGGCGGGGGGACTGGAAGCCGGCCTGACGCGGACCCGTCGAGCCTGTTTACAGATCGACGGCGTACCGGACCACGGGCTCGTTCGCGCAGTCGAACATGTGTGCGCTCATCGCGCCGTCCCAGACCCAGCGGGCCCTCTCGTAGAAGCGACGTGCGGACACATTCGCCTCCAGCACCCAGAGGGTCGCCCGCATGAAGCCTGCGTCTCGGAGACACCGGGTGACCGCCTCGAAGAGCTCGCGACCCACGCCGGTGCCGAGCGCCGCAGGTTCGACGTAGATCGCCGGGACCTCACCGGTCCCGTCGGGGACGTCCTCGTCGCGGCTGGGGCCGAACGACGCGAACCCCACGATCCGCCCGCCGGCCTCTGCGACGACCGCGCCGCTCTTCGGATCCGGGTCGGCGAACGCACCGAGCCACATCGCCTCGCGATCGTCGACGGAAAGCCGGTCGAGGTACTCGGCGGGAAGCAGGCCACCGTAGGTGTGCCGCCACGAGGCCACATGCACCTCGGCGACCGACCGTGCATCCTGGGGCCTCGCGACCCGGATCAGGGCGACCGCCCGCATCACCCCTTCGTCGGTTCGGACGGCTCGTAGGTCGCGATCACCACGCCGGTGGTCGTGGTCTTCGTGTCGACGAGCCGAAGCGAGGCGGATGGACCGCCGTCGGTGAACAGACGGCGTCGCGATCCCAGCACCAGCGAGTCGATCAGGAGCACGTACTCGTCGACGAGGTCGTGCTGCATCAGCGACCGAACCAGCTCTCCGCTGCCGAGCACCACGAGATCGTCGCCCGGCTGCTCCTTGAGCTTCGCCACGGCCTCCGCCGCGTCGCCCACCAGGATCGTGGAGTTCTTCCACGGGAGCGGCTCCTCCAGCTTCGTCGACGCCACGTACTTCTGCCGCTCGTTCAGCACGGTGGTGAACGGGTTGTCCTCCGACTGCGTGGACCAGAAGGAGGCGAACTGCTCGTAGGTTCGGCGCCCGAACAGGAGGGCCCCTCCCTTCGCGATCCCCTCCGCCGCTGCGTCGGCCATGACCTGGTCGAAATGGGGCGACGCCCATCCGCCGTGCTCGAACCCGCCGCGGCGGTCCTCGTCGTGATCGCTCGGTGCCTGCATCACGCCGTCGAGCGTGATGTTCGCGTTCACGACACCTTGCTCATCGAGAGGATCCTTCATCACCGAGGAGGTCCTCGGTGTCGGCGAGCTCGTCGGCGCTGAGGCGCCAGGCCCCGACCGCTTCCACGTTCTCGCGAACCTGTTCGGGACTCGTCGCCCCGGCGATCACGGTGGCGATCTCCGGCTGCGTAGCCAGCCAGGACATCGCGAGCTCGAGGATCGTGTGGCCCTGCTGCTCGGCGAACACCATCAGGCGCTCGACGACATCGAGCCGCGCGTCGGTCATGACGCCATCCTCGCCGGCGCGACCCGCCAGGCGTGTGCCCGGCGGTGGCGGCTGTCCCTTCCGGTACTTGCCGGTCAGCAGCCCCGAGGCGAGCGGGAAGTACGGCATGAAGCTCAGACCCACCCGCCGACAGGCGGGCAGCACCTCCTCGG
>JALZDC010000306.1 GCA_030862755.1 Actinomycetota bacterium | reverse complement strand
TACTTCTACACGGCGATCCAGTTCGACCCGACCCGGACCGCGGACAACCTGCGGAAGAACGGCGGGTTCGTACCGGGCATCAGGCCGGGCCCGCCGACGGCCGACTACCTGAACCGTATCCTCCTTCGGATCGGTCTCCCGGGAGCGATCTTCCTCGCGGTGATCGCGCTGGTCCCCTCGATCGTCCTCGCGACGTGGGACATCCAGCAGATCCCCTTCGGCGGCACGTCGATCCTGATCGCGGTGGGCGTCGCCCTCGAGACGATGAAGCAGATCGAGTCGCAGCTGCTGATGCGTCACTACGAGGGCTTCCTCGGATAACCGATGCGGCTCGTGCTGCTCGGCCCCCCGGGTGCGGGGAAGGGGACGCAAGGGGTGCTGCTTTCGGAGCGCTACGGGATCCCGCAGATCTCGACCGGGGAGATCCTGCGCGATCACGTGCAGCGAGGGACGAAGCTCGGGATCCGCGCCCGCGCGTACATGGATCGCGGCGAGTACGTGCCGGACGACGTGGTCGTCTCGATGGTGATGGACCGGCTGGCAGAACCCGACGCCGACAAGGGGTTCATCCTCGATGGGTTCCCCCGGACCGTCGCGCAGGCCGAGGCGCTGGAGCGAGCGCTCGACGAGGCTGCAGAGCCTCTCACCTCGGTGATCAAGTTCTCGGTCGGCGGCGAGGTCGCGGTGCGGCGGCTCCTCGGCCGCTACACGTGCCCGAACTGCGGCAGGACGTATCATGTCGATTTCAAACCTCCTGCGCAGGAAGGGTTCTGCGATGTCTGCGGCGGCCGGCTCGAGCGTCGGGCCGACGACGACGAACTGACGGTGCGGCGCCGGATCGCCGTGTACCGGGAACAGGCATCGCCGCTCGAGCAGTTCTACGTGGAACGCGATCTGCTCTACCAGGTGGACGCCGAGGGAACCCCCGACGAGGTGATCGATCGCACCATGAAGGTCCTGGAAGGTCTCGAGTGATCATCCGGAAATCGGCCGAAGAGCTCGCGAAGATGCGGAAGGCCGGCCGGATCGTGGCCGGCACGATCGACACGGTGCTGGCCGCGGTCGTACCCGGCCGTTCCACGCTCGACCTCGACCGGGTGGCTGAACGCTACATCCGGGAGCAGGGAGCGATCCCCTCCTTCAAGGGGTACCGGGGTACCTACCCGGCCTCCATCTGCACGTCGATCGACGCCGAGATCGTCCACGGGATCCCCTCGGGAACGAGGAAGCTCAAGGAAGGGATGGTGCTCTCCCTGGACTTCGGAGCGATCTGGGAGGGGTTCCACGGTGACGCCGCGGTGACGGTGTTCGTGGGCGGGCAGGCGCCTTCGGAGGATGCGGCGAAGCTCGCGAAGGAGACCGAGCACGCGCTCTACTCCGCGATCGACGCCATACGGGTGGGCGGACGTCTCTCCGACATCGGCCATGCCATCGAGTCCGTCGCGGATGCTGCCGGGTTGGGCGTGGTCCGTGAGTACGGCGGCCACGGGATCGGCCGGAGCCTCCACGAGGAGCCGTTCATCCAGAACTGGGGCCCGCCGGGACGGGGTCTGGAGCTCCGGCCGGGCCTCACGATCGCCGTGGAGCCGATGCTCACGCTCGGAGGCGAGGAGAACCGGGTGCTCGCCGACGGGTGGACGGTCGTGACCGTGGACGGATCGGTGGCCGCTCACTTCGAGCACACCATCGCGATCACCGAGGACGGTCCAGAGATCTTGACGGGCCGGGCATAGCTGCTGATATGGCCTGCAGCCCAGGTATCGTAGACATTTCCGGATGGGCGCCCGTATACTGTGCGTTCGCCCCTTGTTGGAGGCCGTGTTCGCATGTCCGGACAGCAGGGGCCGAAGCAGGGAAAGCCCCGTTCGAAGGAAACAGTGGAGCGTGCCGAAAGACGACGCCATCGAGGCCGAGGGAACGGTGATCGAGCCGTTGCCCAACGCCATGTTCCGAGTGGAGCTCGATGCGCCGTATAGCGGGCACAAGGTCTTGGCCCACATCTCGGGGAAGATGCGGATGCACTACATCCGGATCCTCCCGGGGGACAGGGTGAAGGTGGAGCTTTCGCCGTACGACCTCACACGAGGGCGCGTGGTGTATAGGTTCAAGTAGGAAGAGGAGAACTAAGGAAGAGAAGAACGCAGATGAAGGTCAGGCCGTCCGTGAAGAAGATGTGCGATCGGTGCCGGGTGATCCGACGCCGGGGCGTCGTGATGGTCATCTGCTCCAATCCACGACACAAGCAGCGACAGGGCTAGGAGGCTCAGGTATGGCTCGGATCGCAGGCGTCGACCTTCCCCGCGACAAGCGGCTCGACATCGCCCTCCGCTACATCTACGGCATCGGTCAGACTCGCGCGTACGAGATCGTGAACGGTTCGGGCGTCGAGGGTAGGACGAAGGTCCGGGATCTCTCGGAGGACGAGGTCTTGAAGATCCGCGCTTTCATCGACCAGAATTTGAAGGTCGAGGGAGACCTTCGGCGAGAGGTCGCTCAAGACATCAAGCGGAAGATCGAGATCGGCTGCTACCAGGGTGTCCGACACCGCCGGTCGCTGCCGGTCCGGGGGCAGCGCACCCACACGAACGCGCGCACCCGCAAGGGGCCGAAGAAGACGATCGCGGGGAAGAAGAAGGTTCAGGCGAAGAAGTAGCGAGAGGGAGCGGGAAGGGAACGATGGCGAAGCCCAAGGCGAAGAAGGCGCGGCGGCGGGAGAAGAAGAACGTCGCCCACGGCCAGGCGCACATCAAGTCCACGTTCAATAACACGATCGTCACGATCACCGATCTGCAGGGCAACACGCTCTCGTGGGCGAGCGCCGGCAACGTGGGCTTCAAGGGCTCCCGGAAGTCGACACCGTTCGCGGCGCAGCTCGCTGCCGAGAAGGCCGCACGCCAGGCACAGGAGCACGGTCTCCAGAAGGTCGACGTGTTCGTGAAAGGTCCGGGCTCCGGCCGGGAGACCGCGATCCGTTCCCTCGCGGCCACCGGTCTCGAGATCTCAGGGATCTCGGACGTCACGCCGGTGCCGCACAACGGCTGCCGCCCACGCAAGCGCCGCCGCGTTTAGCGGCTGGTGAGCCCGGCACCGAGGGGGTGTCCGGGACGCATCACGACGCGGGGTAGGAATGGATGATCCCCCGCCGGAGGAGGAAGCAACGTGTTCATCGTCGCAAGACCGCAGATCTCCGAGGACGAGATCTCGCCCATCCGTTCCAAGTTCACGATCGAGCCGCTCGAGCCGGGATTCGGCTACACGGTCGGCAACTCGCTCCGCCGCACGCTGCTGTCGTCGATCCCCGGGGCCGCGATCTCGTCGGTCCGCATCGACGGTGTGCTGCACGAGTTCTCAACGATCCCGAAGGTGAACGAGGATGTGACCGACATCATCTTGAACCTGAAGGAGCTGGTGATCCGCTCCGACGTCGAGGATCCCACCACGGTCTACTTGAAGTCGAAGGGCCCGGCCGAGGTCACCGCAGGAGACGTCGCGCCGCCGGCGGGGATCGAGATCTTGAACCCCGACCTGCACCTCGCCACGCTCGGCAAGGGTGCGTCGCTCGAGATGGAGCTGACCGTCGAGCGAGGTGTCGGCTACCGGATGGCGGACAAGAACAAGAAGCCGCGCGACCCGATCGGCGTGATCCCCGTCGATTCGATCTTCTCGCCGGTCCGCAAGGTCTCGTACGCGGTCGAGGACACCCGCGTCGAGCAGATGACGGACCGTGACCGGTTGATCCTCGATGTGGAGACCGACGGCTCCGTGACGCCGCGCGAGGCATTGGCGTCGGCGGGCGGGACCCTGCTCGAGCTCGTCCAGCTCTTCTCGGATCTGGCCGATGCGGCGAGCGTGTCGGTCGGTCCGGCGGAGGACGAGGATCAGCCGAGCGACTACGCGATCACGGTCGAGGACCTCAACCTCTCGGTCCGTTCCTACAACTGCCTCAAGCGCGAGGGCATAAACACCGTGGGCGACCTGGTGCAGAAGTCGGAGTCCGAGCTGATGGATATCCGTAACTTCGGCCAGAAGTCGATCGACGAAGTCAAGGCCAAGCTCGAGGAGCTCGGTCTCGGCCTGCGGGAGGAGTAGGCGCCGTGCCGAAGCCGAAGAAGGGGCCTCGGCTGGGCTCGAACCCGGCCCACCACAAGCTCCTGTTGTCGACGATGGCGGCGCAGCTGTTCGTGCACGAAGGCATCGAGACGACCGAGGCGAAGGCGAAACAGCTCCGGCCGTTCGCGGAGAAGCTGATCACGTTCGCGCGGCGTGGGGACCTGGCGGCGCGCCGCCAGGTCC
>JALZDC010000296.1 GCA_030862755.1 Actinomycetota bacterium | reverse complement strand
GTGTCGCAGAGCAACACGGTGGTAGGCATCTCAGGGGATATCGGCGCTTCGGAGGGTCGGTTGAGGTCAGCCGATCAGTGGACGATGCCCAGACGGATGGCGATGGCCACCGCCTGGGCCCGGTCCTTCGCCGCGAGCTTCTCGAAGATCCGTTCGAGGTGGGTCTTCACCGTGTGAGGGGAGATGCCCAAGTCCGAGGCGACCTGTCTGGTGGTCGAGCCGTCGGCGACCTTCTGCAGGATCTCGCGTTCTCGCTTCGATAGCGGTGCCGCGGTCGACCCTTCGGAATCCGTGCGCTGCACCTCCTCGATGAACTGCTTGGTGAGGTGCGGAGCGATGACGGCGTTCCCTTCGATCGCGTTCTTGGCGGCGTCGACCAGTGCGTCCGGCGAGGAATCCTTCAACAGATATCCGGAGACGCCCGCGTGGATGGCCTCGGAGATCGCTCCTCGCGACTCGTCGATCGTGATCAGGATGACTCGAGTCTCGGGGGAGGCGTCCCGGATGCGGCGCGTGGCCTCGATCCCGTCCATCCCCGGCATCCGGACATCCATGAAGACGACGTCGGGCGAGAGATCCCGGGCGGCGTCGACGGCCTCTTCGCCGCTCGACGCCTCGCCGACCACTTCCACGACGTCTTCGGACATCCCGAGCGCCGTCCGCAGGCCTTCCCGCGTGACGGGGTGGTCGTCGACGATCAATGCTCGGATCGGAGCCATGCTGGGGAGCGCTCCTCCTCACGTGCCTTCGGGTCGAAGGCGGTAGTCTGGTGCTTAGGATAGTTCGGATCCGGAGCGAGGTACGCATGCCTGAGAGCGAAACCGTGATACCGCGAGCACAAGAGGCCGCCGTGCACTCGGAGCCCCGGCCCTCGGATACGGATGCACCCTCGGAGGACGAGGTGCTCGAGGCGCTGAAGAGCGTCATCGACCCCGAGCTCGGCATCAATATCGTCGACCTGGGACTCGTGTACGAGGTTGACGTCTCCAAGGACGGCGACGTGGACATCCAGTACACGCTCACCACGATGGGATGCCCGATCGGGCCGCTCATCGAGGACCAGATGCGTGCGTTCCTCGCCCCGGTGCCCGGGATCGGTGATGTCAGGCCCGAGATGGTGCTCCGCCCGGCCTGGACCCCCGAGATGATGTCCGACGAGGCCAAGGCCGCCCTCGGGATGTTCTAGAGCGATCCTCGGCTCGGACCAAGGGCCTCGCGGAGCCGGTCGATTGACGGCGCGTCGGCGAAATCCCGGTCTGTGTGTGGTCCAAGCACGGAGCTCCTCCCCCGATGGCCTTCCCAGAGTCGGTCGGCGACCTCGACGGGACCCTGAAGCGCACCACTTGACGCTCACTCGACGGTGCGATACTCGTTGCACCTGCATCATCCGACCTGAGGGGTAGGATTTCGAGGATGGTTCGGACGCGCGAGTTCGGACTCGTGGCCGCCATGATCCCCGCGAGGTTCTGCTGTACGAGGGCGGGATCCCTGCGCGGGCGGCCGGCGTAGGCTCATCCTCGATGTATCCCAGCGGCCGCGAGAGCGGCCGCTGAAGTGTCGTCCGGGGCCGTTCTGGGAGGGAGAGAGAGACCAACAGCGACCCGACAGGGAAGGAGTTACCGATGGCGGAGTACGCGAGGCCCGACGTGCTCGTAAGCACGGACTGGCTGGAGGAGCACCTCGACGATCCCGCGGTGAGGGCGATCGAGGTGGACGAGGACACGGAGGCCTACGAGAAGGGTCACGTCCGAGGCGCCGTGGGGTGGAACTGGACGACCGATCTGCACTCGAAGATCGGTAGGGACTACCGGGATCAGGCCGGCTTCTCGGAGCTGCTGTCCGCGGCCGGCGTGGGCCCGGACACGACGGTCGTGCTGTACGGGGGGAACAACAACTGGTTCGCGGCGTACGCCTACTGGCTCCTGAAGCTGCGCGGTTTCGACAACGTGAAGTTGCTGGACGGTGGTCGCAAGAAGTGGGAGCTCGAGAGCCGCGAGCTCACGCAGGAGGCGCCGTCGTACGATGCGACCGGGTTCTTGATCTCCGGGGCGGAGCGGCCTGAGATCCGCGCACTCCGGGACGAGGTGCTCTCGAAGGTGGAGTCGGGCACCGGCTTCGTCGACGTCCGCTCACCCGAGGAGTTCCGGGGCGAGAAGCTCGCGCCAGATCACCTCCCGCAGGAGCAGGCGCAGGTGCCGGGCCACATCCAGGGCGCTGCCAACATCCCGTGGATGAAGGCAGCGAACGACGACGGCACGTTCCGCTCGGCCGACGAGCTCCGCGAGCTGTACGCCGCCGAGGGCATCACGGGCGATCGTGAGGTGATCGCGTACTGCCGGATCGGCGAGCGGTCTTCGCACACGTGGTTCGCGCTCCAGGAGCTGCTCGGGTTCGAGAAGGTCAAGAACTACGACGGGTCGTGGACCGAGTACGGATCGCTCGTGGGGGCGCCGGTGGAACTCGGGTGAGCGAGCTCTCCGAAGTCCTCAGGGGGAACGCTGACTTCGCGGCTTCGTTCGACGCAGGCGCGCTCGGGATCTCGCCCGGCCGTCCTCTTTTGGTGGTGACGTGCATCGACGCCCGGCTGGATCCGGCCAGGATGCTCGGCCTCCAGCTGGGCGACGCGCACGTCATTCGCAACGCCGGCGGTCGCGTCACGGACGACGCGATCCGCTCCGCCACGATCTCCAGCTGGCTCCTCGGGACGCGCGAGTTCGTCGTGATCCATCACACGGACTGCGGCATGACGTTGTTCACCGACGACCTCCTGCACGGGCAGATCCGTGAGGCCACCGGCGTCGACGTGAGCGGCGACGAGTACCTCACGTTCTCCGACGTCGAGGAGAGCCTGCGCGAGGACGTGGGCAGGCTCCGAGCCCTGAAGACACTGCCCGAGGGTGTCACGGTGGCCGGGCTCGTCTACGACGTCCGCACCGGTGAGCTCCGGGAGGTCGAGAAGGCAGCCTGATGTGACCCGCGTAGGCGCCGGCCTGACGGTCGGCGCCTCCCGGTTGGATCCTCGCTCGCAGCGAGCCCTGGAAGGGTGACTCTAGACTCGGTCGATGGAACCGGGGGATCGGTCGCCGTGAGGCTCCTGGAGCTCGGCGCCGTGATCCTCGGCCTGGCCGGTCTAGCTCGCATCGCGGCGCGGTTCGACCTGCCCACCGTTCCGCTCTACCTGCTCGCCGGGCTCGCGTTCGGAGAGGGCGGGATCCTTCCGCTCGTCACGACCCGCGGGTTCGTCGAGACCGGCGCCGAGATCGGCCTCATCCTCGTCCTGTTCGCCCTGGGCCTCGAGCACTCCTCCCGGGACCTGCTCGCCACGGCCAGGGTCTCGGCGGCGCCCGGGCTGGTCGACATGGTCGCGAACGTGACGCCCGGCGTCCTGGTCGGCCTCCTGCTGGGCTGGGGCCCGCTCGCCGCGGCGTTCCTGGGCGGGATCACGTACGTCTCCTCCTCGGGCGTGGCGGCGAAGCTGCTGGAGCACGCGGGGCCGCACGCTCGCGGGGCGAGCCGGTTCGTGGTGACGATCGCCGTCATCGAGGATCTGGTGATGGCGATCTACCTCCCGGTGCTCGCCGCGCTACTGATCGGGGAGGATGCCGCGGTGTCCCTGGCGGCCGCCGGCGTGGCGATCCTCGCGGTCGTCCTCCTGCTGACGCTGGCCCTGCGCGTCGAGGTGGGGATCAGCCGGATGCTCTTCAGCCGTTCGGACGAGGCCCTGCTCCTGTCGATCCTCGGTTTCGCGATCCTCATCGCGGGCGTGGCGGACGTCGCTCGCTTCTCCGCGGCCGTGGGCGCGCTCCTCGCCGGGATCATGCTGTCGGGGCCGGCCGCGGCAGGCGCGCAGGCGCTCGTCCGACCGCTCCGGGATCTCTTCGCCGCGATCTTCTTCGCGTTCATCGGGCTGTCGATCGATCCGAGCACGATCCCACCGGTGC
>JALZDC010000286.1 GCA_030862755.1 Actinomycetota bacterium | reverse complement strand
CGCATGCAGTGGCTGGCCCAGCTCCAACATCGCGTAGTTGGTCGCATCGACGATCGGCGCCACCGGCCGCATCCCGGCGCCCGTGAGCCTCGCCTGCGCTCGGAGAGGGGTCGTTCCCGTCGTCGCTCCGCGAAGCACTCGCGCGAGGTAGAAGGGACAGCCGTCCGGCGCGCGCAGCTCCACGGACGCCACCTCGTCCGCACGCCCCGCATCTTCCTCGAGCGCCGTCTCCGGTTCGGCCAACGGTACACCCAGGATGGATGCCGTCTCGCGAGCGACACCGTAGACCGACAGGAAGTCCGGCCTGTTGGGCTCGACCTCGATATCCAGCACCACGTCGTCGAGACCCAGCGTCGATCTGAGATCGGCGCCGACGGGCAGATCCTTCGGAAGGACCAGGATCCCCGTCTCGTGCTCGTATGAGATCGCGAGCTCCCGCGGCGAGCAGAGCATCCCGTTGGACAGCTCGCCGCGGAGCGATTTCGCGCCGAGCGGCTCCTCGAGGACGGGAACCCGAGATCCCGGCTTCGCCCAGGGGACGAGATCGCCCGGGGACATGTTCCGGATGCCGACCACGACCTGAGCCGGGCCCTGTCCGGCGTCGACGGTCGCGAGACAGAGCGTGTCGGAGTTCGGATGGTCACGGACCTCGAGCACCTGCGCGACCACGACACCCTCGAGGCCCGCCCAGGGACGCTCGATCCCCTCTACCTTGATCCCGCGTGCGTCGATCCGTTCCGCGAGGGTCTCCGCATCCAGCTCGATGGGCACGAACTCCCGGAGCCACGACACGGACACCTTCATGGGTCCGCTCCGAACTGCGCGAGGAACCGGATGTCCCCATCCACCAGCAGCCTGATATCCGGGATCGTGTACTTCAACATCGCGACACGATCGATCCCGAGACCGAACGCGAAGCCCGTGTACCGCTCGGAGTCGTAGCCACAGTTCTCGAGCACCTGGGGATGGACCATGCCGGATCCGAGCAGCTCGATCCAGCCGTTCCCGCAGACAGGGCAGCCGGCTCCGTCGCAACGCATGCAGGTCACCGCCAGCTCGGCCCCTGGCTCCACGAACGGGAAGAACGCCGGGCCCAGCTTCGTTTCGCGGTCGCTCCCGAACAACGCTCTCGCGACCGCGTCCAGTGTTCCCTTCAGATCGGCGAAGGTGATCCCCTCGTCCACGACCAATCCCTCCACCTGATGGAAGACCGGCAGGTGCGTCGCGTCGGGCGTTTCACGCCGGTAGACGCGGCCGGGCGCCACGACGTACACCGGCGGAGGTTGGGACTGCATCGTGCGGATCTGGACGGAGGACGTCTCGGTACGGAGCAGCAGTTCGGGACGACCGGGGATGTTCACGTAGATCGAGTCCTTCATCGTCCGCGCGGGGTGATCCGGCGGGATGTTGAGCGCCTCGAAATTGTGCCACTCGTCCTCGATCTCGGGACCCTCTACGACCCGATACCCGAGCCGCAGGAATATGTCGACGATCGCGTCCTCGGCGAGGGAGAGGGGGTGGAGCGATCCCTGCCTGGATCGCCTGCCGGGCAGGGAGAGATCGATCCGATCGGCGGCGAGGAGGGCCTCCTCGGCCGTGGCCTCCAGCTCGGCGCGACGCCCAGCGGCCGCCTCCTGCAGGGCGGCCCGCGTCTCGTTCACGGCCCGGCCCACCGACCTGCGTTCGTCGGGCTCCAGCGAACCGACCGCCCGTTGCACCTCGGAGAAGGGCGCCTTCCGTCCGAGGATCGCGACCAGCGTCGCCTCGAGCTCTGCCATCGTGCTCGCCTGCGAGAAGGCCCTGAGGCCCCGCTCGCGCTCGTGCTCGAGCGATCGAAGCATCTGCTGGGAGTCCATAGAGGTCCGCCGAGTCTACGGCGTGGGTGAGTCGCGACCTGCGATCGGCAGCTCGACGTGGAACGTCAGACGGCCCTCCGTCAGCTCGCCCCATGCCCGGCCACCCTGCGCCTCCGCGACCCGTCGCGCCACGTAGAGCCCGATCTTGGATCCTCCCCCGGTCCCGGGCCTGCGTGCCTCGAACAACGTGTCGACGTCCGTCGTGGCGGTGCCCGCACCGCGCGACGCCGAGACGAGTAGCCGTCCGTCGCGGACCGCGCCGCCGACCCGGATCGGACCCTCGTCGCCCCACCACGCGAGCGCTTCGACGAACGCCATGATGGTCGTCTTGAGACGGCCGGCGTCGACCAAGGCCTTGTCTGCGCCTCCGGCCCACTCGATCGGAGGGTGCTCCGGGTCGCGGGCCTGCTGCTCGGCGATCTGGCCGACGAGGTCGCCCGTGTCGGTGAGCTCGACATAGGCCTCGAATCGGCCGCTCATGACCTTGGCGGCGTCAACGAGCTGGCGGACGATCGCGTCCATCCGGTCGGCGTCATGAACGATCCCGTCGAGCATCAGATCTCGCTGGTCGTCCGTCATGTCCACCCATCGCCTCCCGAGCGCGTAACCGAACCCCTTCATGGCGGTGAGCGGAGACCGGATGTCGTGCGCCGCGGTCGTGACCAGGGCCTCTAGGGTCTCCGCCGGCGCGCGACGGCGGCGCACCCATTCGAAGAGACACACGGTCGCCGCCGCGGCGAGGTTCAGGCTCTCGGCTCGGCCCGGCTGCGGCACCCGCACCCGGAGGTCCGCCGCCTCCAGGATCTCGGAGGGAAGCCCGTTGGTCTCGTTCCCGAACACGAACGCGGCCGAGGCGGGGATCTCGCCCTCGAAAAGATCCTCGTCGCCGCGCATGTCCATCGCGACGATGACGAAGCCCTTCGCGCGGAGCACCCGCACCACCTCTTCCGTGGGCACGTCGCGCACGACGGGTACGTGGAAGATCGACCCGGCCGAGGCGCGCACGCTCTTCGGGTTGTACGCGTCCACCGAGCTCCCCGCGAACACGACCCCAGCGGCACCGGCGGCGTCCGCCGAACGGAGGATCGTGCCGGCGTTGCCAGGATCCCGCACCTCGTGGAGCACCGCCACCACGCCCGGCGGCATCAGGTCCTCGATGCGCACGTCCACGAACGGAGCGACCCCCACGACGCCCTGCGGCGTGACGGTCGAGGTGAGGCGTTCCATCACTCGGTCGCTCACCTGCTCGACCGGCACGCCGGTCTCTCTCGCTCGCGCGGCGAGTGGATCCAGGTCGTCGCTCACGAAGAGCGACAGGAGTCGGCGGCCCTCCGTAAGGGCCTCTCTCACGGCCTGTGCGCCCTCCACCAGGAAACAGCGGTTCTCCTCGCGGAGGGCTCGCTTCTTCAGCCGGACGGCCGCGACGATCTTCGGATTCCTCGCCGACGTCAGCACGGTGCTCACGTGCGGAGTGTACGCGCGGCCTCGATGGCCTCCCGCCTTACGAGTCGGCGGGCGACGAGGTCTTGGCTTGCTCGACGAGCTGTGCGAATGCGCCGGGGTCACGCACCGCGAGATCCGCGAGGATCTTGCGATCGACCTCGACTCCCGCCGCACGGAGGCCGCTCACGAAGCGTGAATACGAGAGCCCGTGCGGACGCACGGCCGCGTTGATCCTGGTGATCCACAGACGGCGGAACTGGGCCTTTCTGTCCCGGCGGTCGCGATAGGCGTACATGCCGGAGTGCATGACCTGTTCCTTGGCGACACGGAGCCGCTTGCGACCGGTGCCCGTGTAGCCCTTCGCAGCCTCGAGGATCTGGCGACGCTTCTTCTTGGCATGCACCGAGCGCTTGACGCGGGCCATCCCTACTCCCCCAGCAGCCGCTTCACGGTCTTGGCGTCCGACCTCGAACCGACCTCCGCCATGCCCTCGACGCGGCGGCGGCGCGACGACGACTTCTTGGTGAGCATGTGATTGCCCGTCGCCTTGCGATGCAAGACCTTGCCCTTCCGGGTGATCCGGAACCGCTTGGCCGTGGCTCGGTGGCTCTTGTTCTTCGGCATCTGGCTATCCCTCGTCGGTCTCGGCTGCCTTCGCGGTGGCGACCTGCTCCGGCTGGAGCTCCGGCCCCGGCTCCGGCTCGGAGCGCGGCTCAGGCTCGGCGGCCTTCGCCCGCGCGAGCTGCTCCATGTACCGCTTGTTCGGGGAGATCACCATGATCATGTTCCGCCCCTCTTGCTTCGGCATCGACTCCACCGTCACCATCTCGCCCAGGTCCCCCACCAGCCGATCCAGGATCTTTCGTCCGAGCTCCGTGTGGGTCATCTCGCGGCCTCGGAACATGATGGTCACCTTCACCTTGTGCCCGCCCCTCAGGAATCGCTCGACGTGACCCTTCTTGGTGCCGTAGTCGTGAGCGTCGATCTTGGGGCGGAACTTGATCTCCTTGAGCTCGGTCCGGGACTGCTTCTTCCGCGCTTCCTTCTGGCGGATGTCTCGCTCGTACTTGAACTTGCCGTAATCCATGATCCGACACACCGGCGGATTCGCCTGTGGGGCAACCTCGACGAGGTCGAGGTCGATCTCGCGTGCCCTGCGCAGCGCTTCTTGGGTCGCGACCACCCCGATCTGGTCACCGTCGGGGCCGACCAGGCGCACCTGGGGGGATCGGATCCTTTCGTTCAAGCGTGGCTCGGTCGAGACCCCGCATCACTCCTTTCGAAAACGAAGCACCGGACCGGCCGGTGCTTGTCGCGGATCGCGGCGGAACACGTGCGCAAGAGTATAGGTGGATGCCGACGGCTGTCGACGGTCCTCACCAATCGGGTTCGAGCGAGCGCCCGTATGCGTCCTGCAGTCTCTGCGAGTCATCCTCGGTCGTATAGCCGTACGCGACCTCGAGGATGCGTCCCGGACCAGAACCCGTGCAGCGGATCCGATGAGCTTCCTCTGCCGGGATCACGAACTCCTCGCCGGGCTCGGCATCCACGGAGCGGTCGCCGATGTCGATCGTGAGGCCGGGGTCGAGCACGACCCAGGTTTCGTCCCGCATCCGGTGGTAGTGAACGCTGGTCGCCTGGCCCGGCTCGACCGTGATCACCCGAACCGACGAGGGCTGGTTCAGGGCGTAGGTCACCACTCGACCCCATGGCTTCTCGACGATCATCGCAACCCCTCCTCCTTGGGCAGGAGGTCGAGCAGATCGGCCATCTCGAGCGCAGCCTCCGCAGCATCCCAGCCCCTGTTGCCGTGCGCCCCTCCCGCCCTCGCTTCGGCCTGCGCGAGCGTCTCCGTAGCCAAGACCTCGAAGATGACGGGGATCCCGGTCCCGCGGCTCACCTCCGCCGCCCCGCGGGCCGCCTCGGTGGCGACGAGGTCGAAGTGGGCGGTCTCACCGCGGACCACGGCCCCGAGGCAGATCAGCGCGTCGTAGGCCCCGGTGGCGGCCATGCGCTGGGCGATGAGCGGGATCTCGAACGCGCCCGGGACCCATGCCACGTCCACGGCCTCGTCGGTGACGCCGTGAGCCCGGAGACCCGCGAGCGCTCCCTCCAGGAGTTTGGCCGTGACATGCTCGTGGAAGCGCGCCACGACGATCGCGAGGTGACGTCCCTCCCCGACCGGCTCTCCTCGCGAAACGTTCACGCCTGGGCCCCCGCGTCGGCCCCGGGCAGGTCGAGGAGATGTCCGAGTTTCTCCCGCTTGGCCCGGAGGTAGCCGACGTTCTGCGGCGTCGGGTCGGTCTGGAGCGGGAGCCGCTCCTTGATCGCGAGCCCATGTCCCTCGAGCCCGGCCCGTTTCTCCGGGTTGTTCGTGAGCAGTCGCATCGAACGGACCCCGAGGTCGTACAGGATCTGCGCGCCGATCCCGTAGTCGCGTTGGTCGGCGGGGAATCCGAGCTCGAGGTTCGCCTCGACCGTGTCACGACCACGCTCTTGGAGCTCGTACGCGCGGAGCTTGTGCGTGATGCCGATCGCGCGACCCTCGTGCCCACGGATGTAGAGGATCACACCTCGCCCTTCACCTCCGATCAGCTCCATCGCCCGATCCAGCTGCTCGCCGCAGTCGCATCGGAGCGAGCCGAACACATCGCCCGTCAGGCACTCGGAATGCACGCGGGTGAGGACGTCCGCGCCGTCACCCATGTCGCCCGTCACGAGTGCGACGTGAGTCCGCCCGTCCACGATGCTCTCGTACGCGATCGAGCGGAAATCGCCGTGTTCGGTGGGGATGTTCGCCTCCGCCACTTTCGTCACGAGGATCTCGTGCTGCCGACGGTACCTGATGAGATCGGCTATCGAGATCAGCCTCAGGCCGTGCATCTGAGCGA